>JANLFZ010000352.1 GCA_024653385.1 Thermoguttaceae bacterium
AGAGAAAGAGGTCCTCGGCGAGCGGCCAAGGGTCGCTGAACCAGCCATACCGGCTATCCTCGGCCTTCTCGCCGGTAACCGGTACATTGGGCGTGAGGATCTCCAGCGGCCCATCGCCGTCGATCCCACGGCGCACGTCGATCAGGCCCACCGGACCGTGCGTCTGCCCATGATGCGCGGTGAACAGGGCCATCACCTTGGTGCTACCGGGCACGGGTCGGGGGAACATCACCACGTTGGGCCGGATCGTCGCGTTGCCGTAGTACGGCTGCACCATCGTGCCGTCGGGGTTCATCGTGAACGGATTGTGGAGCGACGTGACCGACCGCTCGTTGTATTCCCAGCGGCTATAGAGGATGCGCCCATCGGGCAGCATCGTCGGATTGAAATCGTTGAACACGTTGAAGCTGAGCTGCCGCACGTTCGAGCCGTCGCGGTTTACGACGAACAGCGTGGGCGAGTGCCGGTTTCCGCCGCACATGACGAAATGCTCGGAGCGGTCGGAGGTGAACCCGATCTGCCCGTCGGCCAGGTAGAACGGCTCGCAGTCGTTCTTGGGGCCCGTGGTAATTTGCCGCAGCCCCGAGCCGTCGATGCCGGCCTCGAAGAGGTGGTAGCTTGGACCGCCGTCCCAGCGGTCCGACCCGTTGCCGAACGCGAATAAGAAGTGCCGGGCGTCCCAGTCGAGACACAGGTCGCGGTACACGCCCTCGCCGAGCGAATCGACCACCGGCGTCACCTTGCCGTCGGGCCGAACCGGCGAGAGTCGGTAAATGCCGCCGCCGGGCCGGTTGAAGAGGTGATGGGCGTCCATGAACGGCTGCTCGGAAAAATACGGCTTGCGCTTGACGAACAGGATCGCGCCCACGGGAATGCGGCTCAAGAGCAACTCGTCGCGCAGGCGGCTGGCCTCCTCGAACAGCGACCGCCAGTCGGCGCCGGCCGACGCGCAGCGCCGCAGCAGCGAGGCGAGCCGATTTGCGGCCGCGGCATCGGGCACGTCGGCCAGCATCTGCTCGACGCTTCGGACCACGGCCGAAAGATCCTCCACGTGGGTCAAGAGCGGCATCCAGAACGCCTCGCCTGCCCCGTCGATCGCCACCACGAGCAGCCCGCCCCCCTCCGTCTCGAGTTGCACGGCAAACCGCACCGTCTGCGAGGTCCCGGCAGCCAGCGACACCGCCTGCCGGCCGCACTCCCGCACCGCCTGAGGCGTGTGGAACTCCAGACGCACGCCCAGCGCCAGCGGCCCGCCGGAGACGTTGCGCAGCGTCAAGGATAGCTCGTTGCTTCCACGTCGGAGATCGAGCGGAGCGGCAATGTGTACGGCCAGCGGGGCGGGCTTGGGGACAAACGCCGTCAGCCGGTCGAACCGGCGGTGGTATGCATGATACCACTGGTCCTTGCCGCCCCCGCCGGGATGCTTGTAGCCCTGGATCGTCTCGCCCGGTTTGAACACCTCGCGCTTCGTCGCCCCCGGAGTGCCAAACCGCTCGACCTCGATCCGACCGTCGACAAGGCGAACCGAAACGCGCTCGGCACGATCTTCCGGCGGCAAGAGCAAGAGTGGAATCGGGTTGGGCCACTCGACCGCCTCGCCGTTTGCCGGCACGGGCAGTAGGGGCGCCACCGGCCGGGGCGGATTGGCCTTCTCCCATTGCTCCAAGACCGTTTCCCAGCCGCGGATGGCCGGCAGCGATTCGCGGAAATACCAGTCGGCCCGGACCATGTCGCCAGGCGGCGATTCCGCGAGAGCCTCGGCGGTCCAAAGGAAACTCACGGCCAAGACAGCGCATTGGGCGACGTGGTGCAGACGGAACATGGCGATCTTTTCCAGAAGACACTTCCCGGCGGGAACCGCCCGCCGTGGCTCCATGGCGCCACGATAACGGCGACCCAAGACCCGTGCAAGACGAGACCGGGCGGGGACGGATCGGGCCACGCGATGGGTCACGTGGGCCGGGCACAACCAGCCTGTCGCGGCGACCGTAGGACTGCGGCGCGCCGGCGGTCTGGCGATTGATTGACGCGGCTCCCCAAAAAGGTCTACAATAGGCCGTTCTCAAGCGGCGGCCGGTTCCGTGTTGCCTTGACCGCGATGGGGGAAGGGTCCGCATGATCCGAGTGCAAGACCTCGTGAAGGTCTACGGGACCAAGGAGGCCCTGAGGTCGGTCAGCTTCGAGATTCCGCCAGGCCAGGTCTGTGGGTATCTCGGCCCGAACGGGGCGGGCAAGTCGACCACGGTGAAGATCCTCACCGGCGTGCTTCGTCCGACCTCGGGCCGGGCCGTGGTGGCCGGCTTCGACGTGGGCGAGCAGCCCCTGGAGGTCAAGCGGCGCATCGGCTACGTCCCCGAGACCGGGGCCGTGTACCCCATGCTCAGCGTCAGCGAGTATCTGGCGCTGGTCGGCGCGCTGCACGGGCTGGATCCGCCCGAGATCGCCGAACGGTCGGAGCGGCTCTTGAGCCTGTTCAAGATCCGTGACGCCCAGGACCAGCGCCTCGACACGCTCTCGAAGGGGATGCGCCAGAAGGTGGTCATCTCGGCCGCCGTGCTTCACGACCCCGAGGTGCTGCTGTTCGACGAGCCGCTGTCGGGCCTCGACGCGAACGCGGCGCGGACCATCAAGGACCTGGTGCGCGGCTTTGCGGACCGCGGCAAGACGGTGCTGTACTGCTCGCACATGCTCGACGTGGTCGAACGCCTGTGCGATCGTGTCATCATCCTCGACCAGGGGCAAATCGTGGCCGATGGATCGCCCTCCGACTTGATGGCGTCGTCGCAACGCGACACGCTCGAGACAGTCTTCCGCTCGTTGACCGGCGGCGACGACACGAAGGAGTTGGCCGAGGCCCTGTTGGACGCGGTGCGGCACGACCGGGGCGCGGCAGGCCGCGCTTCGCCCGACGCGCCCTCCGCGCGCCACGAGATCCCGTCGCCCTCGCCACGGCATGGCAAAGGAAAGAGGCGCCGACGATGAGCGCGAAACTTCCCTCGGCCGACGGCCCGTGGATCGACGGCGCTTTGCGATGGGCCGGCATCGAGCCCCGCGCGTTCCGTGCCCTCTTGCACGCGTATCTCTTGATCGACTTCCGTAACCAGCAGTTTGGCCGCGCGACGCTGAGCGGACCCAAGGCGTGGGTCGCGCCGATGTTCTGGGTCGTCGGCCAGAACCTGCTCTTGGGCTTCGCCACGGGGGTGATCCTTTACGAGCGGGTCGATGTGTTCTTCTTCGCCTTGGCCAACCTGGCGGTGTCGATGCTCGTCATGGCGACCGCGGTCATCGTCGAGTTCAACGAGGTCGTCCTCGATCCCGAGGACCTCGAGGTCGTGGGCCACCTGCCGGTTCCCGCGCGCACGTACTCCGCGGCCCGGGCGACGAACTTGATCGGATACGTCCTTCTCATCACCGTCTCGCTGAACCTCTGCCCCGCGATCATCGGCATCGGACTTCCCGACGCCGGCTGGGCCTTCGTGCCCGCGTATCTTCTGGCGTCGCTGGCCGGCAACCTACTGGTGGTCGGCGCGTTGATCCTGGTCTATCTCGTCCTGCTCGGGGATCGCCCGACCGAAAGCACCCGCGAACTCCTCGCGTGGAGCCAGATCGTCCTGCTTTGGATCGCGCTGATGGGCGGCCAATTCGTGCTGTTGCACGATCGGAGCTTTCGGATCGAGATGCTCGCGTACGAGCTTCCGGACTGGGTGCGGTGGCTTCCGCCCGGCTGGCTGGCCTGGTTCGTCGCCTCGACCGGACCGGTTGGTGACGCCGTGGCCTGGTGGGTTCCCGGGGTCGTGGCGGTCGCCACGCTCGGCGTGTGGGTCGTGGTCATGGCGCGGCTTTCGGCCGCGTATGCCCAGATGCAGCCCGGCGCCCCGGCCTGGCGCCGCGCCGTGCTGCGCCCTCTGCCCCGGCCGGGCGATCTGGCCGGGCCGATCGTGCGCCGGCTCACCCGAGCCGGCGAGGAGCGGGTGGCCTATTGGCTCTGCACGGCCATGTTGCGGCGCGACTATCAGCTACGCATGCGGAGCTGGCCGGCCTTCGGGGTCGCTCTTGCCGCGGTGGTCCTCGGGCTGGCGACAGGCCAGCTCGGCGATCCGATGAAAGAGCACAGCGGCGTTTGCGTGCTATCGTTGGCGGCACTGTACTTGCTGACCGTCCCCGTGCCCACCATCCTCTACAATCTGAACTTCAGCCGCGACCACCAGGCCTCCTGGGTGCTGCTTTCCGCGCCGATCGGCGACCGGGTGGCCTTTGCCGAGGGAATGCGCAAGGCCGTGACCTACGGCGTGGTCTTGCCGGTCCTCGTCGGGCTGGGCATCGTGTTCGCGGTGTGCTGGCGCGATCCACTCGACGCGGCGGAGAACGTGCTGGCCGGGTGGCTGGCCATACTGGCGGCCGGACATGCGTCGCAAATCGGCGTCCTGCGGGGGCTGCCTTTTGCCGCCCCGGCGGCTCGGGGCGAAACCATGGGGCCCATCGCCATGTTCGCCGCGCTGGTCAGCGGGACGGCCATGTCGCTGGTCGGACTCCATTATCTCGCCTCGCAACGGTTCTGGACGTTCGCGGCGTATCTCGGGGGATTGGCCGTCGCCGTCTTGGCCTTGCGCGCCGCGGCCAGTCGCGTGCTCGAACAGCACTTCGTCACGGAGGCGCCCGGCCATGACTAAGAGCGAGCTGCGGCAACTGCGCGTGCAACTGGTCATGATGGGCGCTCTGTTCGCGGCTTGCATTGCGGCCTCGGCGGCCGTGCCCGCCTTCGATTGGGCCTTCCACACGTATCTCTGCCGCGAGCGGTACGCTCCCACTCCGGCCGAACTGCGGCGCTTCGTCGAGGCGGCCGAACAGGGGCGGCTCGATCGCGGCGAGTTCGATCGGCTTGCCCCCGAAGGCAAGGTGGCCATCTACCGCGACTGGATGTCGCGCTCGGGCACCCCCCCCAGGGCGACGCCCGGCACCTTGATGGCGGCAGCCCCGGAGGTGTATGGTAAAGCGGTGGAACGGACCCTGATCTGCGGAAGGGCGGACCAGCGAGAGCGGGCGCTGGAGTTCCTCGAGTTGGCCGGCGACGCCGGCGCGATCCCGATGCTCCAACGCGTCGGCCGCTGGTGGATGCGGCGCAACCTTCCCGTCATCGCCGAACGAATTCAAATGACCATTGGGCGGCTCGAGCAGACGGCCGCGGGGCGACCGCCGGCTTCGGCCGAACTCTCACCTGTCTTCCCTTAATCCAAGGAGAACGCCATGAGCGACGACGATGGCGGCGGCGGAATCTGGGGGATTGTGATCTTCATCCTCATCTTCGTGGTGGGGAATGCGATCCTCTATCCCACGACCGGTATCCTGTTGTTTCCCATTCCGCGGCGATAGGACGCCGTGGTAGGCGAATGAACCAGACCGGCAAAGAACACGCGCGCCCCTCGGGCGGCGCGGTGGGGCGCGGTCGGACCACGTTCGGCCGGACCGTGGTCAGGGTCCGCGCCGCGACCTTCCAAGTCGCCGGACTCGCCGATCCGTTCTGTCGCGGTCGCCGATGGCTGCCCACGGCGGTCGCCATCGGGACCGTGCCGTTTTGCGTGTCCTACGCACTCGGGCTCGACGGCCATCAGCTCGTCTCGGCGATCGGTCTTACCCTGGTGGCGATGTCGCTGGCGCGGCAGGGTGCCGGAGTGCTCGGGCCCGCGGCCATCGCCACCGCGTTTGTCGCCCATAGTGTGCTGGTGATCGCCGTCGCTTGGGTCGATCCAGCCCGCGCCGGCGCGGTCTTGCCCATGTCCGACTGGTATTGGGACAAGCAGTACACCTGGATCACCACGGGCCAGGATCCGGAATACGCCCTGTCGGCCTGGGTGCCTGCCCACTTCCAGTTGCTCGCGGCCGCGTTCGTGCTGGGCGTCGCCTCGTTCGGCGCCATCGCCTTCTACCAAGGGTTCTTCGAAGTCGACTTGATGAACTTCTACAACGCCCAGTTGCTCTCGGCCAGCGCGAGCCGGCCGCTGGCCTTGGTCTTGGGCTGGCACCCCTGGTCGCTGTTGCGTGGGGCGGGCTACGTGCTCGTGTCGTTCGAGATCGTCTCGCTGGCGCTGGCGTGGATCTCGGGCGTGCCGGTCGCGACCCGGCGGGCTCGCCTGTGGCGGTGGACCCTCGGCCTGGCGTTCCTCGCGGCCGATGGGCTCGTCAAGCTCGTCCTGCTCGAACCCGTGCGCCGGTCGCTGTACCTGAACCTCCAGTAGCGGAGCTTGCGATGAATGCCAAAGACGCGGTGTACTACGTCGGCCTGATCGGAGGAATGATCATCGGGACGCTCGCCGCACGGCAGCTCGGAATCGTCGATTGGCTGGCCGGTTTCGGGCTGCCGCCCGGCATCGGCCAGTTGCTTTGCGGCATCGTGGTCGGCGTGGGTTGCGGGTACCTGGCCGAGCAGCTTTACACCAACCTTGGGCCCGGCGGTCCGTCCCCCGACGGACGATCCTGACGGGCAACGGGGGAAAACCATGACGGAAAGAGTAACCGTTCCCCGGGGACAGACGCAGTTTTCGCGGCGATGCCCAATCACGAGGTGAGCCATGATCATTGGCATTCCCAAGGAGATCCTGCGGGATGAGGCCCGGGTGGCGGCGCTACCTGAAACGGTATCGCAGTACCGGGCGATGGGTTTTCGGGTACT
>JANLFZ010000353.1 GCA_024653385.1 Thermoguttaceae bacterium
GGCCGGCGAGTGGACCCAGGAAGAGATCGTCTGCGACGGACGCCGCCTCAAGGTGACCCTCAACGGCCGGCTTGAGGTGTCCGCGCTTGGCCGGCACCACGCCGTAGAGCGACCCGTGGTACTGGTACTCCTTCAGTTCCAGTTTCTGGCCGTGTTTCCAGCAGGGGAAATAGCGGTCGTCGAGCACCTGGATCTCGTTGCCTTCGATGTGCGGCTGGGCGCTGATCCGGTCGCGCACGCCGACGCCGTTGTTGCCGCCGGTGTCGAGCTTGATCTCCAGCCGGAGGACGAAGTTGGCGTACTCTTTCTCGGTGAAGATGTGCTCGTGGCCGGTGTCCTTGCAGATGAGCATGCCGTCCTTGACGTAATAGCTGTCGGTGCTTCCCTTCAGTCCGACCCAGCCCTTGAGGGTCTTGCCGTCGAAGATGCTCACGAAGCCCTCCTTGGCTTCCTCGGCCGAGAGACCCGTGACGGGATCGGCGGCGGGCTCGGCCGCGTGCAGGGGGAGCGTCGCGAAGGCAACCGCAGTGATGGTGATAAGGGCCCAGCGCATGGTGACTTCTCCTTGGGGCTTTGGCATGTGGGGGAAGGTGAGGGCAGATTGCGCACCCAGCATACCGCCGCGCAGGCGGCCAGACAACACGGCGCGGCCTGCCGGCAAGCAGTGCCGCACCGCCCGGGCGGGCTCCCGGCCCGTCGTCGCGGCCTGGGGCGCTATCCCAGCCCGTGCTTGGCGAGCTTGTCGCGGAAGGTCGACGGCTTCATGCCCAGCGCGGCGGCAGCGGCGCTCTTATTGCCGGCGGCGGCCTTCAAGGCGTTTTCCAGGAGGCGTCGTTCGGCCTGCTCCATGATGGCCTGGAAGCCGCCGTTGGCGGCCGGGTTGGTGGAGGCGATGCCCGCCGTCTCGGCCAGGAGGATCTCCGCCGTGATGCGGCCCGCGCCGATCAAGTAGGCCCGCTCGAGCGTATGGTACAACTCGCGGATGTTGCCGGGCCAGTCGTGGCGCTGGAGCACGCCGAGGGCCTCGGGCTCGATCTCGAACGGCCGGTCCTTGGCGATCCGCGACAGGAGATGCTCGGCCAGGGCGGGGATGTCCTCGATCCGCTCGCGCAGCGGCGGAATGGTAATGCGCAACACGTCGAGCCGGTAGTAGAGGTCCTGCCGGAACGTGCCCTCGGCGATCTTCTCGAGCAGGTTGCGCTTGGTCGAAGCCACGATGCGCACGTCGGCCTTGATGGCCGTGGTGCCGCCGACCCGCTCGAACACCTTCTCTTCGATGGCGCGAAGGAGTTTCGACTGGTGCTCCAACGGGATGTCGTCGACGTCGTCGAGGTACAGGGTGCCGCCCTCGGCCAGGTCGAACCGTCCGGGGCGCTTCTGCTCGGCCCCGGTGAACGAGCCCTTCTCGTGCCCGTACAACTCGCTCTCGATGAGCTGCGGGGGAAACAGGGTGCAGCCCACCTTCACAAAGGGGAACGCCTGGCGGTGCGAATAGCGGTGGATGACCGAGGCCACGAGGTCCTTGCCCACGCCGGTCTCGCCGCACAAGAGCACGTTGGCGTCGGTGCGGGCGCAGATTTCGACCATCCGCTTGACCCGCGTGATCGCCTCGGTCGTCCCGACGATCGCCGCGTCGATGGCCGCCGCGGTTTCGCCTGGGGCAGGCTGCTGGCGCCCCGCGGCGTGCTTGTCGCGTTCGATGCGGGCCAGGAGGGGGAAAAGGTCCTCGTTGCGAAACGGCTTGGTCAGGAAGTCGTACGCGCCGGCCTTGACCGCTTCGACCGCCACCGGAATGCTCCCGTAGGCCGTCATCAGGATCACGGCGATGTCGGCCGACGGGCCTTGCTTGATGCGCCGGAGCAGCTCCAGGCCGTCGACCTTGGGCATCTTCAGGTCGGTGACGACCACATCGAACCGCTCTTCCTCGAGCCAGCGCAGGGCCTCAGCCCCATCGGTCGCGGCGACGACCTCGTGGCCCTGGGCCGTCAGGTCGTCGGCCAGGGTAATGCGTTTGATCTTCTCGTCGTCCGCAACGAGGATGCGCATGGGGAGGCCGCCCAATCGGTAGTCTATTCTCGCGCGACGCCTCAGACTCAACGTGTACCCGAACCCCGTGCGCGAGCAGACCGCTCTGCTCCACGCGCCTGAACTGGGCAGGGTCACGCCGGGAATCCGGTGCGGCAACGGCCGCCGTCGGATGCCGGAAGTTCCATATTGCAAAACAGTTACGTCGCTTTGAAGATTCTACCATCGGGATGGCACCCCATCAAGTGCCCGGGGAGCGGGCGCCTTGCTCTCGGCCGATCGGTCGCGACGACTACGGCAAGACCGGTTCGCGGCCGTCGCGGGTAAACAGGGCGCGCAGCTTGGCCGCGTCTTGGGGAAGCGGCAGAAACCGCACCGAACCGTCGGCGAAGGTCGCGTGGAACCCACCGTCGTAAACCCCACCCAGCCCCCTGCCGGGGTCCTTGGGGTCGAATGGCCAGTCGTCGGGCTTGGTCCAGATCGGGGCCTGCTGGTCGCTCACCTCGAGAATCAGGATGGTGTTCGACGATCCGTCGCGGATGTCGCGAAACTCGATCCCCTTCGTGCCCGGAAAAATCGTCTCGGGCCCGACCGGCACGACGTAGTTCGTGCGCCCCTGGTTGCTTGCGCGCTTCGACTGGGGCGAGCGGTACACGGCGGGCATTTTGGCGATGAGCTTCTTGTTATGCTCGCTGTCCCACGGCTCGTCGAGATGGAACTGCTTGTAGAGCGTCTGTTGTTCGATGTACGGCAAGATGGCGACCCGCCAGCTCAGAAGCGGCTTGCCGCTGTTGTCGCAAATCGCCGCGGCGGGGAAGCGACGATACACGCTGTGGTAATTGTGCATTGCCAGGCCGAGTTGCTTCAGGTTGTTGACCGACTGGTTGCGCCGGGCCTCGGCCCGCAGCGGCTCGGCCGTGGCCTGCACCACGGCCAGCAAGTCCGTGAGGGCCTTGGTGTCGCGATCCAGCCGGATCACGAGTCGATCGCCCTCGACCTTGGGGAGCACGAGTGCGGCGATCTCGTCGAATTTCGGCAGCAGCTTGACGACCTCCTTTTGCTGGCCCACCAGCTTGACCCATTCGGCGAGCTTGGCGCGGAACGCCTCGGCGGCCTGGGCGTCCTTCGACTGGATGACGAGGCGCAACGAGATCTCCGGTGGCGGGTCGATGCCGACCGCCGCCCAAAGCAGCCCCCGCGTCAGCACGGTGCTCGGCCCACCCCCGGCTGCCTTGGGGAACTCGGGCATGGTCTCTTCGATCACCCGGGCCGCGTAGGGGGGCGGCAGGACCAAGAGTTGCGCCACCGTGTCGCCGGCCGCGGCGAATGCCTTGGCGATTTCGGGGCGATCGACGGGCTTAAGCTGCTTCAGCCGCGCGGCCAGCTCCGGAGCGCCGGCCGGACGTACCCCGCTGACCACGAGCAACTCGCCCGAGCGGGCCTGCTCGCCTCGCGGTCCAGGCAGGGGACTTCGGAGTGCCTCGGCCGGCGTCAACTGCCTAGGCTCTAGCACCTGCGGGGGCTCTGCTCCTGGGAAGAGCGCCGCCAACGCCCGCCGGTCGGCCCCCGGCGCGATCGGCACCAACACCAGGACCGACGGCTCCGGCGGCAATCCCCCGCCGACAGTCACGACCACGTAGACTTCCTTCCCCCCGGCCCCGCGGAACTTGTCGAGCCACGCCTCGAATTGCGCCTGGCCCTGGGCCATCTCCGCGGCAGCCTCGGGCACCAACTGCCGCACGAGCGCGACCACGGGCTCGATCTTCACTCGGCTCAAGTCGGCGTGGGCGACCATGACGGTTCCCTCCTCGACAAACGGGGCCACGATTCTCGCTCGGGCTGCCGCGTCGGACTTCTCTTGAGCCGTCGCCGGCCCGCAGGCCGCGAGCCAGGCGACCACGAACAGAAATACCGCTTTTCGCGCATGCATGATCATCTCCCTTGGCGTCATGGTCAGATACGGTTCCGTGGGACGGCCCTTCCGGGCCGTCCGAGACATGACGGCCTGGAAAGGCCGTCCTCCATCACGGCTTCCCTTGCGGGACCATGCGGATCTCGTACCGGAAGCTGTACGATCGGGGCTCGTAGCCTGGGGGACTGAGCACCTCCAATACCGCCGCCTCGCCGCCGCCGTGGTAGACGAACGGCTCGCCCAGCATGGGGTTTTCGGGCACGGGCACCTCGGTGATGTCGGCGAGCTTTTCCGGAAGCCGGCCGCCGTGCGATGCCGCATAGAGGCGGAGGGCTTCAAGCACTTGGAGCACCGCGATCTCGCGCTCGCCCCGGACCTCGGCAAACTTCACCGAGCTGATTGCGGGCAACAGCAGCGAGGCTAGGGGCATCACCTCGCGGCGGCGCCCCTCGTCGCGCAGCTTCTTCTCGAACCGCTGGAGCCCCTCGCGGGCCTTGGGATACGGCACGAAGATCCACTTGGATTGCTCGTCGCGAAGCTCCTCGTAGGTCTGGATCGCGTAAAGGAGGATCACCTGGGGGACGGGCATCGCCTCGACCTCTTCGGGCGAGCGACCCCGCTCGATGAGTCCCTTCTTGGCCTGGGGGTAGCCGTTCAGCGCCAGGGCGGCGGCCGCGGCGCTGGACTGATCGGAGGGCCCGCCGTCGCCCCATTGGGCGACCGTGCGGAACAGATTCGCCAGCGTCCGGCGCCAGTATTCGGGCGAGCGGTCCTTGCGGTCTAGGTCGCGGAGTTCCGGGCAGGAGAAGTACAGTACTTCCATCTCGGTCTCGATCCCGCGGCGGATGCTAATCAGCGGCCG
Organism: Thermoguttaceae bacterium; assembly: GCA_024653385.1. GTDB lineage: Bacteria > Planctomycetota > Planctomycetia > Pirellulales > Thermoguttaceae > JANLFZ01. Next base: position 4,800 of record JANLFZ010000353.1, read on the forward strand.
CGGGAGCGACGAAAGCGCCCAATAGAGGTTGGGCGCCCCCGGCTGCTGGATGAACTCCTCGACCCGCTTCGACGTGATGCTGGCAATCGCGATGCCCACCAGCCCATTGATCAACGTGGGCCCCTCGGCGACGTGCCTTGCCAGCGAGTATGCGGTCTGGAAGGTTCGCACGGCGTCGTCGAAGCGTCCCTCGGCGACTTCGGCCCGGGCCTTGGCTGCCAAGAGCCGGCCGTAGACTCGGGTTTGCTGGAGTTCGGGGAGGCGGATCGAGAGGAACGGCTCGTCGCGGATGGGCAGTTGCCAGTCGCAGTGCTCAAAACGGGCCGCCCGGTCCATGTCCTGGAAGATCACGCCCGCGCCCAGCGGATTGGCCTCCTTGCGAAGCTCCTTTTCACGCGGATCGCCCAGCGGCACTTCGAGCCACCGCTCGATCTTCTCCCCTTGCCCGTCCTTGGCGTGGAACTGGGTGAAGAACTGCGTTTGCTCGGCCGGGATGCGGTTCCACAGCACCGCGGCGTTCCCGGGACGCCGTTCGCTTACCGGAGGCAGCAAGCGGTACTTCAGGGCCGCGCGGGCCTCGGCCTGGGGATGCAGCACGATTCGGACGGTCTTCGGTCTTTGGGGATCTTCCTTGGACGGCTCGCCGCTTTGGGCCCCGGCGAGCGGAACCAAGGCCAGCACCAGCGCCGCGACCAGCCCGTAGGGTGCGTGCTTTGCACACACCGAGAGCGTGAGTTGCGGGCTTCGCCAGTCGACAAGGCCGCGTGCGTGCAGAGCACGCACCCTACGCGGTTTCATGATTTCGCTCCTGGTAGCAAGAGGTCGGGCAGGATTCTCCATCGGGCCGGCGGCACGGGACGACCATCGAGCATCGCCTCGCGGAGTTCGCGGTAGGACGACGGCGGCGACGGGCCTTCCCGCGCCGGCGACGGCGTCGAAACCTCGGGCGCCCATGCGTCAAGGCCGCGCTCGAGGACACGGGCCAACAGCAACGGGTACGGGGCGGTCGGGCCGAGTGGCGCCCGAGACCAACCGTCGCCGGCGGGGCCGGCCGGCGGCCAAGCGGCCACGCCCTCGGGGCTTGGATTCGCGGCGGGCCCAACCCGATCGACCGGCCCGGCCGCCACCGTGCCCTCGACCTCGCCCGGCGCGCCGGGTCGTGCCGTCGGACCGGGCACTTGGGTCGGCCAGCGCGTAAGAAGCGCCACCAACAGCGTCGCTGCCACGGCGGTCATGGTCGAGAATGCCACGGCCCAGGCCCTTGCCGCGGCGCGACCACGCCGCGCGGCACGGGCCGCTGCCCAACCCGCCCGGTACATCAACCGGTCGCGGTCGAGTACGTCCCTTCGCGGGACGAGCGAGGCCAGCGCGGCCTCGATCGCTTTCAGCTCTTCGAGAGGTTCTTCTTGGGACATGACACGCCAAGCCTTTCCCGTAGCGCAGCCAAACCCTTCTGGTACCAGCGATGGACGCTGCTGGTCGATGAGCCGGTCAACCGCGCGATTTCTTCGAATGAGAGTTGGCCCCAAAGCCGGGCCACGATCGTCTCGCGCTGACACTTCGAACCAGGGTTCGCCCCGATGCGCCACCGCCGCCTCACGTCGCCCCCGTCGGCTCGCCGAGCGCGCGGCGCTGATCGCCCCGTTGCGCACCGCCCGGTATAGCCAACCCGCCGGACTGGCGGGAGCAGACCCTTGCTGGGCCAATAGGACGAACGCCTGTTGCACCACGTCTTCGGGGCACTGGCACCACTGCCGGGCGTAAAGCACCAAGGCAGCGCCGTACTGGTCCACCAGGCGCGCCAGCTCATCGGGTTCGAGGGGGTTCATCGAGGTCGCCTCCTCCCGGCTTCCTGAG
>JANLFZ010000354.1:0-866 GCA_024653385.1 Thermoguttaceae bacterium
GGGCCGCGCGCTGGGCCGCCTCGGCCTCCTTGGGCACGACGGAGCGGAACTGCGCCACGGCTTCGTTCAGCGCCGCCACCGCGCGGGCCGCCTCTTCCTCCAGCGCGCGGCCGCTCTTGGTCTGAAGCTTCACCTCGTGACGCAGGGCCGCGAACTCGGCGATCACCTCGAGCCAGCCGAACTCCACGGCCGGCGCGGCAGGCTCGACGAGCCGGCCGTTGTCGCCGGCCGCCTCCGACTCGGCGCGGGCCTCGGCAAGCCACTGCCGGAATCGGGCGAGCGTCTCTTGTTCGTTCGGCCAATCGTTCATGGTCGCTCCGCCAGGGAAAGCAGTACGGCGGTGGGGATGCGGGCCGACTGGATCCGCCGCTGGAACTCGACGATGACCGTTTCGAGCGTCTCGCCGGTCTCCGGATGGAACAGCCGCGACTCGAGAAGCCTCACCGGGTCGCGGAGTTGCTCATACGCGTTGCGCACCGCGCGAAAACCCTCGGGATCGCGGTCGGGCGGGTGCTGCCGGACCATCTCGAGGTAGCGGCGGCGCACCTCCGCCTCGCCGGCGTTCCGATCCACACCCAACACCGCGTAGGGATCCATCTCGGGGCGATCCTTTCTCTGTTACCTCCGCCGTTTGGGCCCACCCGATCCGAACTCTTCATCGGCCGATTGGCCGACAAACCGCTCGGCCTCCTCGAGCACCTCGTCAAAGTTGAAGCCCAGGTCGGAGATCATCTTGGCAAACCGTCCGAATATGCCGCCAAGCGGCAGCCCGTCGAACCTTCCCGAGGGACTAGGCCGAGACGATTCGGGGCCCGGCCCGAGCAAATCCAGCAACTGCCGCGCGCGATCGGCGATCTCCTTGTCTT
>JANLFZ010000354.1:876-6631 GCA_024653385.1 Thermoguttaceae bacterium
CCGGCGTGCCGGCGCGTTCGGCCAGTTCGGCGGCGCGGCGGGCCAGATACCGGGCATAGGGGCGATCGCACGCCAGCGGGCCCTCGGCGACCTCGCGTTCGCAGGCGCGCCAATGAAAGAACGGCGAGTCGGGAAACGCCTTGAGCCCCCTCGAGAGGAACTCGGCCACGAGGTTCTCGGTGCGGCTGGATTCCCCCTGTTCGAGCAACATTTGGAGGAACATGCACACATCGCGCAAGTCGTTCTCGGCCCACTTCACGCGCCGGCACCGACCGAGGTACGTGACCACCAGGTTCAGGTAGGTTCGCAATCCCGCAAACCTCGTCCCAGTGACGAGGTGGGCGAGCAACAGTCTGGCCATGCCGCCGGCCGCGGCGCTGCGGCACTTTCCCTTCAGACCGTCCTTCCAGTCGCGTTCGAAACCGAGGACGATCTGGTCTCCCACCTCGTAGCGTTCGGCCTCAATCAGCAGGTGGAGCAAGACGGCCACCGGATCGCCGTGCTGGAACGCCTCCAGGGCCCATCGGCGGCCCTCGGACATCTCGCCCGCCTTGAACTCGAACGCGGCCCTGCGGGCCAAGAGCGGGACCGGCCCCGAGGGAGTCTCCCCCAGGGCCTCGGCGGCGGCCAGGCAAGCACGCCCTTCCTCCCACCGGCCCGCCAATGCATGGTGCCGCGCGGCCCCCATCCGGCACATCGCCGCCAACTCGGCGAGCTGGCGGTCCAAGGGCTTGAGGTGTTGCGCCCGCAAGACGTACTCCAACGCCTCAAGCGGTTCGTCGCGGCCCAAGAGCAGTTGGACGATCGACCGCAGCGCGTCGAGTTCGTCGGGAAATCGGGCCAGCAGTTGCTTGTAGGTCTTCTCGGCCGCCTCGTTCTGTCCGCAGTCGTGTTGGGTCCGCGCCAGATCGTAGTACGCCTCGCGCAGATCGGGCGCCAGCGCGAGGCTCCGCCGAAACGCCTTGATCGCCAGGTTGCGCGCGTGCCGCTCTTCCACCATGGATTCTTGGGAACGCGGAAACGCCTCGTCGGCTTCGAGGAGCCAATTGCGGCCGATCCAGCGCCACACCAGGGCCTGGGCCAGCTTGCGTTCCTGTGGGGAAAACGCGGGCAGCGTCTTGAGATCCTTGAGATACTCTTTCCAATACTCCTCGGCCTCTTCCCAATCGCCCTCCTCGGGATGTTCGAGGAACAGGGCCCAGGCGCGGTTCCAATGCGGATCGGTCGGCGGCCCGGCGAGGGTCTCGGTCAGCCCTTCCATCAGCTCGGTCGAGCCCCGCTCGATCACGATCGGAAGGAGTACCTGGCCCAGCCGATCGAGGAACTCGGGCTGGCGACCCCGCAACGGCTGGCAGAACCGGCGGAGGATTCGCAGCACCCCATCCCAGTCCTCCTCCGCAGCCCGGCTGCGCAGTTCGTACAGCCGAGGTAGCATGGGCTGGCCGAACAAGGCGATCTCGATTTTCGTGACCAGCGACCGCACGGCCGCACGGTCGTCGGGAACTGGCTTGCCCGATTCCACGGCCTCGGCCAATTCCCGCAGCGGTTGAGCGATCCGCGATGCGGCACGTCCGGGCTCCAAGCGGTCCCAGCTCGAACGCATCTCCGCGAAATCCTGGCGGTAATACGCGGCCAGTCCCCGAACCAACAACCGCCAGTCGGCAAACGGAGAGTTCCGCGGAATGTCTTTCAGCGCGGCCTGGGCCCCCTCCGCATCACCCGCCTCCAGACGCGCAAGCGCGGTCCGAACATCCATCGCCTGCCGCCGGACGTCGGGCAGCGAGGCCGGGGCCTGATCGGGGTACAAGACCGCCGAGTCGGCAATCATCCCCGCGATATGGGGGTCTTGCACAGCCTCGCTCGCTTGGGATTTGGCGACCGCCTTCTCGAAAAGGCCAACCGAAATGGCCAAAGGGGTCGCATCGTCGCGCACGGACGACTGTGTGATGCCCAGCCGATACAGGTCCTCCAGAACGGCGCGCGACTCTTGGTGCAAGCCGTGACGCAGAAGCTGGCGTGCTCGCTCCACGTAAGCTCGCTCGAGAAACTGCCGACACTCGTCGGTCGGAGCTTGACGCCAAGCCACCTTGGCATCCTTGAGCGCCTGTTTGTAATCCAACTTCGCAAAGCTCTGGCGAGCAGACTGAAGCGGATTGAAGTCCTTTGGGCCCTTGGCCTTATGGTTCCGCGACACGGCACGCTTCCTTGGTCAGACATCCTGCGACCCGAGGCGCCACATTCCAATGCCTATCATGATAAGCCAATCCCGTTTTGGCGAAAGCCCTCTTCCTGAAATTGCCGCCCCAACCCACCCATGAAGCGGGAGTCGCCCTCCGTCGGATTCGTACATCCATGCGCAACCAACAAGCTAGATGGCCGCTTTGGGCCCCCGACCTTGCGACCGGGAACAACCCGAACGCGCGCCGGAACCCCTTGCGGAGCGACCTTGGCCCGGCGACAATGCGGCGGGCGCGCATTGGCATGGCCGGGCGGGAGCGATGTTCGGGTGGTTCCGCGCCAAGTGTCCGATCGCGGAAGACGACCGGCGGTGGATCGAACACCGCATGGCCTGGCTGATCGGCACGCTCGGGGCCGAGTCGGTCCGCCGAGCGCGGGTTGTCTTGCCTACCGCCGAGTTCTTTCCCGACCCGTACGATGGCTCACCCAGCGCGGTTCGAGCGGTTCTGGACCGTGTCTGCGAGTTCATGGCGGTCGATCCATCGCGGATCGAGCTTCTCTTGCATTCGGAGAACGGGCCCACGGCAAGGTCGCCCTTGGCGGCCGATCGTGACGACCACACTGGCGGGCGGCGCAGCGGCAAGCCCAACAAGGTGACGATGCGTCTGGAGACCTCGTACCAAGGCGACCCCCTCTCCTTGGTCGCGGCTTTGTCGCATGGTGTGGGTCGGTTCTGCCTCCTGGAGTTCCCAGACTTCGATCCGGCTGCCGAAGACCTCGAACCGCTGGCCGATCTCGTGGCTGTCTGCCTCGGCTTGGGCGTGTTCGGCGCCAACGCGGCGATCCGCGACGTGCCTTGGCACGTGGCGGAAGAAGAGGTTTACGTACCCTCCCGGCCCGGCTACCTGACGGCGCCGATGTTCGGCTACGCGCTGGCGTGGTTCGCCCGGTATCGCGACGAACTCACGCCTGTCTGGGCGAAGCAGTTGCGTCCCGACGCGCTCGACGCATTCCGAAAAGGGCTGCGATATCTCGAGAAGCGTCGGCCTGCAAAGTCGAGCGAGTCGGGCCCATGCCCGGCCTATCCGCCAGGGGCCTTTCGCCCGCCTCGACAGGTCCCCACTCCCGAGGACCAGCGGGACGAATCCGGCGAACCGGGCGGGGAGTCGTCCCCTCTGGGCGAAACTCATCACGAGGGCTGCGTGGCACGGGGCATGCTCCTGGCGGACGGGGGAGATTTCGACGCGGCGGTGCGTCAGTACACCGAGGCAATCCAGACCGACCCGAACGATGCCGAGGTGTATCAACTTCGCGGGTACGCCTGGTGGCGACTGGGGGAGCACGCCCGGGCCATCGCCGATGCCGAGCAGGCGATCCGGCTGGACCCCGACGATTGCGAGGGCTACCGGATCCGCGGTCTGGCCCGTTTCGGCCGCCGGGAGTTCGAGGCCGCCCTGGCCGATTTCAACCGCGTGCTCGACGACGAGCCGGACGACGCCGAGATGTACTACTGGTGCGGCCGTGCCCTGGCGGCGCAAGGCCACCACCAGCGGGCCTTGCGACAATACCATCAGGCCATCCGCCATGCGCCGGTCCGCGCGGAGTACTACCTGGCCCGGGCCGAAGCGTACGAGCGACTGGGCCATCGCGAGAAGGCGCAAGCCGACCGCGACGAGGCGCGGCGGCGCGCCGAGGCGTAACCGCTTGTGGGGACTGTCCCGGTTTTCGCGGCGTAGGAGCGCGAAAACGGGGCTGCGGCACGCCACCGCGAAGCGCTCAGCGTGCGGGTTTTCCCCGACCTTGGCGCGTGCCGGCCGCCGACCTGCGCCCGGTGCTGCCGGGCAGGCGGCCTTCGATCGCGGCGAGGTAGTTCGGGTTGTCGGCCTGGCCGGTGATCTCGTACAGGAAACGGCTGGGCACGCTTGGCCGTTCCTTGCCCCATTTGTGGCGCGAAAGGGCCATCGTCAGCGTCAGTCGCCGTTGGGCCCGCGTGACGCCCACGTAACACAAACGCCGCTCTTCGTCGATCGCGGCGCCGTCGGCGTCGATCGACCGGCCGTGCGGCAAGAGGCCCTCTTCCATCCCGACCATGTAGACCTCGGCGAACTCCAGTCCCTTGGCCGCGTGCAGCGTCATCAGCACCACGGCGTTGCGCTTAAGCTGCGACTCTTTCTCGCGGTCGTCGTCGAAGCCCACCAGGGCCATCTCCTGCACGAACCCGGCCATCGTCGGCTCGTGCTCCCGCTGGCAGTAACCCGCTGCCGCATTGACCACCTCTTCGACGCTGGCCCAGCGGGTCTGTTGCTCGCCCGCCTCGGGATACTGCCGGACGATCTCGTCGCGATAGCCCACCTCGGCAATGAGGTTTCGGACGATCTCGACCGGACTGCGCCGCGCGACCGCTGCCGCATGATGCGTCTCGATGACCGACCGGAGCCGCGCGATGCCGCGCAGGGCCGCCGGCGGAAGGTCTTCGCGACGCGTCGCGTCGCCGAGCACGTCCCAGAGCGGTCGTCCCGAGGCCACGGCTTGCTCCATCAGTCGCGTCACCGTGCCCTGGCCGATCCCCCGCGGTGGTGTGTTGATGATGCGCAAGAGCGAGACCTCATCGCGCGGATTGACGACCAGCTTCAGGTACGCCAGCACGTCGCGGACCTCTTTCCGGTCGTAGAACGACATGCCGCCCACGAGTACGTACGGCACGTCGGCGCGGCGCAACTCCATCTCGAACGCCCGAGGTTGCTCGTTCGTGCGGAAGAGGATGGCGATATCGCTCGGGCGTCGCCCGTGGTTCTTGAGCCGGTCGCGGATGTCGTCGACCACGCCCTTGGCTTCGAGTTCCTCGGTCTCGAACTGGAGGATCCGGGGCGGTTCGCCGCGCGCCGTGGCCCGGAGGATCTTGCCGTGGCGGTGCTTGTTGTAAGCGATCAGCCGGTTCGCCCAGGCGACGATCTCGCGGGTCGAACGGTAATTGATTTCGAGGCGAACGATCTTGGCGTCGGGCCAGTCCTTGGGGAAGTTGAGGATGTGGGCGACTTCGGCGCCGCGCCATCCGTAGATCGACTGGTCGTCGTCGCCCACCACGCACAGGTTGCGGTGCCGGGCCGCCAGGGCCTTGACAATGCGGGACTGGCTGCCGTTGGTGTCCTGGTACTCGTCGATCAGCAGGTGGTCGAAGCGGGCCGCCTCGTCGCGTCGCACGGCCTCGAAACGGTGGAACAGTTCCTCGGTCAACAGGAGCAGGTCGTCGAAATCGACGGCCCCGGCCGCCTTGATCGCGTTCTGATAGCGGCGATAGGCAGCGGCCGCGAGGTGCTCTTTGTCGGTCTGCGCCGCCCGGGCCGCCTCCGGCGGACGCAGCGACGAGTTCTTCCACCGGCTGATGTGGTACAAGAGGTCACCGGGCCGAAGCAACGCCTCGCCCACCTTGATCTCGCGCAGGACCGAACGGGCCAGGCTTTCCTGGTCGCCTCGATCGTAGATGGCGAACTCGCTAGGGTAGCCCAGCCGCCGCGCATGGCGGCGGAGGATCCGCACGCAGAGCGAATGGAAGGTCGAGATTTCGGGCCTGTACTTC
>JANLFZ010000355.1 GCA_024653385.1 Thermoguttaceae bacterium
GGTGGAGGAACTCGTAAATTTTTCCCCCGACCCGAGGGACCGCGAGAACCTCGGGATCGCCGTGCGGAAGTTCAACGTGATGGCCGACCGGGCCAAGGACCTGATCAAGGCCAAACTCAACAGCCCGGCGCTGAGCCGGGAGATCGAGGCGGCCTTGAGCGCCGTTGGCGGCTCATATGCGAGCTTGCCGGAATCGTCGGAGTCGATCCCGGACCCTTGACCCTGCGGGAGTTGTTCTGGATGGCCCACGCCCGCCAGCAAGACCAGTGGAACCACACGGCGCAGCTCCTGGCGATGATCTACAACGCCCATCGCGACCCCAAGGCCCGGCTCGTCCGGCCTGTCGAGTTCCATCCGCTGGCCCCGCCCAAGAGGCCGCCGCCGAAAACCAGGGACTTGAGCATCCTGCGGCAAATGTTCGTGAGGGAGTAGGACGCCGATGGCAAAGGCCCAGGGAATCCGCGCCGGTCAGGCATTCGTCGAGCTGTTCGCCGACGACAGCCGGCTGGTGCGCGGACTCAAAGCCGCCTCCCAGAGGCTCAAGGACTGGGGCCAGAGCATTGGGGCCGCCGGCAAGAAGATGCTCGCCGCTGGCCTGGGCGTGCTCGGCAGCCTGGCAGGCGCCGGCAAGCTGTTTGCCGACATGGGGAGCCAGTTGGCCGACATGAGCGCCCGGACGGGCGTATCGGTCGAGGCGCTGTCCGAGTTGGGGTACGCCGCCGAGATGTCCGGCGGCGACATGGAGACGCTCGAAGGCGGCCTGCGGAAGATGCAGAAGGCGATCTCCGAGGCCGCCTCCGGGTCGGAGACCGCCCGGGAGTCGCTGGCCGCGCTGGGGATCACGATCGCCGATCTCAAGGACCTCTCGCCCGACGAGCAGTTCATGCGGATCGCCGACCGCCTGGCCCAGATTAAGAACCCCACCCAACGGGCGGCGGCCGCGATGGAGGTCTTCGGGAGGTCCGGGACCAGGCTCCTGCCGATGATGACCGACGGCGCCCAGGGGCTGGAGGCGATGCGGCAGAAGGCCCGCGACCTGGGCATGGTGATGTCCAGTGAAGACGCCGCGGCGGCCGACGAGCTGGGCGACGCCCTGGACACGATGTGGAAGTCGCTCAAGAGGGGCGTCTTTGCCATCGGGGCGGCGCTAGCGCCGACGCTTCAGGACCTCGCCGAGCGGGTGACGAGCGTCATGGCGACGATCGGCAACTGGATCAGCCAGAACCGCGACGTGATCACCACGGTGTTCAAGGTCGCCGCGGCCGTGGCGGCCGGCGGGGCCGCTTTGGTTGCCCTCGGCTGGATTTTCACCGGTCTGGGGGCTGCCTTCGGCGCGGCGGCGACGATCATCACCGGCGTCGGCACGGCGCTGGGCACGATCGGCGCCGTGCTCGGAGCAATCGTCTCCCAGGTCGGGCTGGTGATCGCGGCCCTGGCGTCGCTGGGCGGGTATTTCCTTTATGTCTCGGGCGCCGGCCAACAGGCACTTTCCTGGCTCGGCAACCAGTTCGCCGCGCTGCGGGATACGGCCTTGGCGGCTTGGCAAGGCATCTCCGATGCCCTCGCTGCGGGCGACCTCAGCCTCGCGGCCAAGATTCTCTGGCTGACGCTGAAGATGGAGTGGCAGAAGGGGGGCGCCTGGCTTACCGACAAGTGGGTCGGCTTCAAGGAGGCGTTCATGGCGGTGGCCACCGAGGCGGTCTATGGCACGGCCAAGATCCTCACCTCCGCCTGGGCTGGCCTGCAAACCGCCTGGGTCGAAACCGTGGCCTTCATGTCCAAGGCGTGGACGGTCTTCACCAGCAGCCTGGTGACCGGCTGGAAGACCGCCCAGAACTGGATCGCCAAGAAGTTCGTCTCGCTCATGGCGATGTTCGATGAGACGGTGGACGTCGAAGGGGCCCAGAAGATCCTCGACGAGGATTTTCAGGCCGAGCAGCGCCAGCGGGAGCAGGCGACCCAGGCCAGGCTGCGTGAGATCGAGACCACCCGGCAGGCAAAACGCAGAGCGATCGACCAGGAGGAAGAGGGCACGCTCGATCAGCTCAACCAGGAGAAGGACGCCCGGCACGTCGCCCGCAAGAAGCAGTACGACGCCGACGTCCAGGCGGCCGAGGACGCAGTTGCCGAGGCCAGACGCCGGTGGCAAGCGGCCCTCGACGAGGCGGCCCGCAAACGCGCAGAAATTCCCCAGACCGCCGGCCCCGAGCGCGTGAAGGGAATCGACGACCTGAAGGGTTTCGACTTCGAGGGTCTTGCGCAGCGGTCCGTCAGCGTGACCGGGACCTTCAATCCTTTGGCCGCGGCGGGCCTTGGTACAGGCGGTCCGATGGAACGCACGGCCCGGGCCACCGCAGAGATCGCTAAGGACACTCGCGTCCTGGCCCGCGTGGCCCGTGAGCTGGGATTGGAGTTCGACTGATGCACCTCGCCCGGGAGCGCACCAAGGCTATGGCCGAAGCCTATCACGCATGCCGGTCCGTTTTTGAATCTGCAGATGCTGCACGCCGGAGGCCGCAATGACGGTCGTGGTGGCCGAAAAATGGGAAAGCCGTCAGACGATCGAGGGCCCCGATGCCCAGGTCGATCTGGTGTACATCGTCTGCGGCACGGCCGACGACCTGGAGGCCAGCGCGGCCCTCCTCAGCGCCAGCCCGGCGACCTACAACGGCCTGGTGCGGCAGTACCGGCGACTGGAGCGCATTGCCGAAGACGCCTGGGAAGGCACGGTCCATTACGGCCGGCGTGAGCCGGTTCAGACGGGCGACGTGACTTGGGAGTTCGACACCACCGGCGGCACGCAGAAGCTCACCCAGAGCTTGGCGACGATCGGAGCCTACGCGCCCCCGGGCCAGACCGCTCCCAATTTCCAGGGGGCTATCGGCGTGACCCATGACTCGGTCGAGGGCGTGGATATCACCGTCCCCGTTTTCAGCTTCTCGCTACGCGCGACGCTGGCGGACAACCTGGTGACGCCCGCTTATCGGGCGACGATTTTCGGTCTGACTGGCCGGGTCAACAACGCGCCCTTCTGGGGCTTTGCCGCCGGCGAGGTGTTATTTCTCGGGGCGACAGGCACCAAGAAGAACGCCGAGGACTGGGAGATTACCTACCGCTTTTCGGCAAGCCCCAACATGACGAATATCCCGGTAGGCCCGATCACGGTGGCCAGCAAGAAGGGCTGGGAATACCTCTGGGTCCGCTACGCGGACGACGTGGACGGCACGGCCAAACGGGCCGTCAAGCGACCGCTGGCCGCCTACGTCGAGCAGGTCTATCCCTACGGCGACTTTTCGCTCTTGGGGATTTGAAGGATGGCCGATCCGTTCCGCAAAGTCCAAGCCGGCCAACGACTCCGCATCCCCGCCGAGGCGTACAACGCCTTTGTCGATGCCGCCTTGGCTCTGCGTCGTGGCCAGCACGATCGCCGCGCGGGCCCGCTGGCGGCTGGCCCGGATACCAGCATCGTGCTGGTGCGAAACGACGCCGGCAGCGACCTTGCGCGGTTTGCCGTGGTGGGTCTGGCAGGGGCGATTTACAAGCCGACCGAGAACGAGTCCCAATACATCGAGCAGCCCGTGTTCTCTGCCGTGGCTCCGGACGCGGCCAGCTACGACGGGCACGTGGAAGGCCGGTTTGCAATCCTGACCGGCCCGTTGCCGGCCGGCGCGGTCGGGCCTGCCGTGGCCGCCGGCGTCTGCCGGGTGCAGGTGGACCTGGCCGCGACGTGGCACTTCCGTGCGGACATTTTGCCGGACGCGACCACCTACTTGCGCAGCTACCCCGGCGGGGCGGCGGTGATCTTGGACATCGACCGGACCGCCACCGGCGTCAAGCTGGCCACGGTGCGATTGGGCGTTGCCCCCTACGTGCGCTTCGAGGGGGTGTTGGACGAGACGCTCTACCCGGCATCGTCGGCCACCATGTCCATCTGGCAGCTCGGCTCGTCCGGCTGGGAGGACTCCGGGTACGATACAAGCGTGTGGGCCCCCCGATTCTTGGCTGCCTCGATCCCGGCCGGCAAGAAGGTGACGGCCGGCTGGCACAGTCAAGCCCTGCGGCTCATCGTGGATGGGACGGAGTGCTGAGGCGCATGACGTGCGGCGCGATCTGGACCGGCTGCAAAGACTCCTGTTGGGAATGCACGGGCCAAAACCCGGGCGACGAGGTGCCTCGCTGCCTGCGCGTGGCGATCGCCGGCGTCGTGTCCTACGGCGGCTACGGCTACGGCGGCACGTGCTGCTTGCGTCTCAATGGCACCTACGACTTGCCGAACTACCACCGGTTGCAGCCCGGCGAGCGGTGGCTTGGCAAGGGGGACTCGACGTGGCATGGGTGTGTCTGGTGGGGCCCGCTGCCGCGGCCGGCCTGCGACACCTGCCCACAATACTGGCTGTCCGTGGTCTTCCACAGCGAGTATCCGGCGAGCCCAAGCTGCGAGCCGGACCCCAACACGCAGAATTGCCGCGTGACGCTCTACGTGACCAAGGTGGAGCCCTACGCCTCGTTGACGCAATCGCCCAGTTGGCTTCTCTGGACCGATTGCGTGGCCATCAGCGGCGTGCCGTGCTGGTGCCCGACCTCGCTGTGCGACCGGCTTCGTGCGACGGGCGGCCTGTCGCTGCCCCTGGCCGAGGGCGTCTGCGGCCAGCCGACACCGGACGGGTACGTGTGCTGGATGCTGGAGGACGCCGAGAGCGGCTACTACGGTTATGCGGGGTGCTGTTGGGACCTCCGCACCGCGCAACTGAATCTGTCGCTGCCGGACTGCTGCAAGCCGCCGGCCATCCCGGGCTGCTGTTGCGAAGGGGCGAGGCCCGGCCAGGAGCCGCGGACCATTGCGGTGACGCTCTCGGGCGTCGGCCCATCCGGGTGCCAGTGCCACAACGGCTGGCCGTGGGTCGTGCGCTTGCTCTGGCCCGAGTGCGGCACCGGAGAAAAGTCGGTCGCCTGCCAACCGTCACCCTTGGGCAGCCCGAGCGTCAGCCTGGTCGTGGATAAGGCCAATCGCAAGGCGCGATTTACCTATGGCGATCCGGTCTTCGAGGGTCCGTGGGACGGCACGTGCGCGGGTCTCGACGGCTTACAGTTGCCCTACGTGCGCGGCGACACGCATGGTTGCGACGTCGAAGGGGCGGTCGCCACACTGCACACCAGCCCCACCGATCCGCCCGAGGTGCTCGTCGGTGGCGATTCCGCCAGTAAGGGATTCATAGGCGGCCAGCCGTACTATTGCCCCGTGTGCTTCGAGTGCCCTCGCCCCGAGCATATGTACCTGACCTTGGCGGGCCTCTCGAACGCCGCGCCCTTGGCCGATAGCGCCTGCGGAGTCAACGTGACGCTCGACTGGTCGACACTCAACGGCACGTGGGCCTTGTCGCCTTGGCCGGGGGGATGGCCCGTGGCGGCGGTATGCTCGGCCTGGGGGGTGACGCTGGATGCCAGCGTGGCCATCACCATCACCGTCCCGGGCGGTGTTGTCGCCCGCTGGCAGTCCGGCACGCTCACGGTCGAGTTCACCGCCTGCGGCTCCGGTGACGACCCCTGCGCCCGATCGGTCATCCTGAAGCTAGAAGGCACGTTGCTGGCGGGCTCGAACACCTGGACGCTGCGCGTCTGGCAGCGTCGCCGGCTGGCCCCGCCCGGGAACTTCGATGAGCCCTACGTCCAGTGCTTTGGCGAGATTGTAACCGGCGAGGGCTTCTTGACCGGGCCAGACCCGGAGTACGGCTGCCCCAACGAGGCGACCGTGTGGTGCGACGTGTTGCATTCCACCTCGCTGGTTTCGCCTGCCGGTTCGTGGAGCGTGGAAGGAGACCACTGACCCGTGCCTCTGTGCGATCTACAGCCGCTGCCGGCCCATTCGGCCTACTGCTACTGCGTGCGTTGCGACCCCAAGGCGTTGCGCCCGGTGCGTTGCGGCACCAAGCGGCCGTGCTCGAGCTTGCAGCCGGCGGGCATTCCGCCCGCGCCGACCTCTGTGCCGCCCCTTGGCGGCCCGGGCACCGAGCTGCATCGGCTCTTGGATCAGTGGGGCATTCACGGCGGCGACGGCTGCGGGTGTGAGGCGTATGCCCGGCTGATGGACGCCTGGGGGCCCGAGGGATGTCGTCAGCGGCGGCAGGAGATCCTCGACCGGCTGGAGGAACAGGCGGCCAAGCGGCCGATTCTGGGCCGGTTGCCGTTTCGGCGGCAGGCTGCGGGCTGGCTCTTGGATACCGCGATCCGCCGGGCTGAGACAGCGGCTCGGGCCGTGGTGCTGCCGGAGACGGAGTATATCACCACCGCGCGCTTGGTGACGGACACCGAGACCCTGCTAGGCCGCCTGCCGCCGGACATTGACGCGGTGGTCGGCATTGCCCGCAGCGGGCTACTCCCGGCCAGCGTGCTGGCCTGCCGGCTCCACGTGCCGCTCTGGAGCACCGGCTCGGGGCACCCGTCGGCCGTGGTTGCCGCGGGTGGCGGCATCCGCATGGCGGATGGGTTGGCAGGCGGCCAATGGCGATCGCCTCGACACGTGCTGCTGTGCGACGATACGGCTTGGAGCGGCCACGCCATGCGCACGTGGCTTCCCGTGGTGCGCTCGGCGTTCCCGGAGGC
>JANLFZ010000356.1 GCA_024653385.1 Thermoguttaceae bacterium
AAATCAGCCGGCGGTGGCAATATCGCGTCCCCGGCGGCGGCGCCACGGCGCCGGTCTGCGCAGGCGGGCGCGTGTTCGTCGGAGCGGCCGACGGCGCGGTGACGGCGATCGACGCCGCCGGCGGAAAGGCACTCTGGCAGGCATTCTCCTCGGCTCCCGTGATTCACCCGCCCGCGTACTGGAACGGGCGTATCGTGGTCGGCTCGTGCGACGGGTTCCTGTACTGCGTGGACAGCTCCGATGGCCGCCCGCTGGGACGCGTCGAACTGGCGCCGCAGCGGCGCTTCGTCAACATCATGAACCGGTTCATGTCGGCGTGGCCCCTGGGCGGCGGCGTCGTGGTGGGCCCCGACGGCACCGCGTATGCGGCAGCGGGCAGCACCGCCGCCGACGGCGCCGTGGTCGCCGCCGTGGACCTGACCACCGGCCGCTTCCGTTGGCGCGAAATGTACACGCTCGACCGCGACCCGCCGCGCTTGAGCTTCGGCGTCCAGGCGAACCTGCTGCTTCGGAACCAAACGCTCTACATCAACGGCGGGGCACCGGTGGGCATCGTGGCCCTCGACGCACGCCACGGCGACAACGCCCGGGTGGTTGCCCGGCTCGAAGCCGGCATGGAGATGTTTCTCGAACCCGACGACAAGCCCACGTGCACCGGCCCCGAGCTGTACTGCGACGAATGGGCACGGACGACCATCTTCAAGCGGCACCAGGGGCGAGTGTATTTTCCCCGGGGAGCCGGATACCAGCCTGCCGGCCAGGGCGCCATCGCGCCCCACCAGATCGGCTTGATCGACGGCCGGCTCTTCTGCGCCCGGGATCCTCAAGCCCTGGACCGCATCGTCGATCTCTTGAACAAGGAGCCGAAGACCCGGGGAACCATCGCCGACGTGATGCGCGTGCCGCTGGACGATTCGATCGTCTGGGCCAGCAGTGCGGCCGACGTGTGCGGGCTAGCCATCGGGGTCGACGGCCTGGTGGTGCTCCACCGCGACCGCCTGGAGGGCCTTTCGCTCGACGGCCGCTCGCGCTGGACCGTTCCACTGCCGGCTCCTCCACTGCGCTGGGGAATCGCGCTGGCGCGCGATTGCTGCGTGGTCACGTTGTCCGATGGACAGGTGCTTTGCTTCGCCGACAGCCGGCCGTGAACGGGCCGGAGGTAATGTGCAAACGGCAACTGTGGTCCGCAAGGGAAAAGACTGATTTAGCTGCAGGAAGCCGAGAGGCCACTACAAATTCATGCCAGCGATCAACAAACGCCTCGTCGTACTCGGCTGTTCCGCCACGAAATGTCAAATTGGTGGCCCACTACCCGCTGTCTCCCTGTACGACGGTCCCACGTTTCGCGTCCTGCGAACGTACTTGCGAGACTACTGCTGGCCGCAGCAACTATCCGTTGCTGTTCTCTCGGCCAAGTACGGCATCATCGGCGGCTTGTCCCACATCTGTACCTACGACCAGAGGATGACGCCGGAACGCGCTGCCGTACTAGCCTCGGGGGTCACTCGAACCTTGACCCAGTGGCAGACGGATCACTCGCACATTGACCTGATCCTTGGGAAGGACTACCTTCGCGCAATTGACCAATCGCGACTGGGGAATGGTGCCGCGCGTGTCCAAGTGGTCGAAGGAGCGATCGGTTTGAAGTTGAATTCGCTCCACGCCCTGCTTCGGTCCCTGGACCGCAAGTTGCGAGAGGTGCCGACCGAACTCATCAACCGCGGTCGTCCCCTGTATTTTCTGCCGGACTGGGACGACTTCCTGGACGTTGAGTACGACTTTGAGACCGACACTTTCTCGGCAGATGATCGTTCCAGTCGGATGGAAGAACATGCCATTGCTTTGATGCGCCCGCACCGGCTTTGCGACGGCATTCTCATCAGCCTTGCTCAGAACCTGGGTACGAAGGGGCTTTTGAAGCGCGTCAGCTTCCTCGACAAGGAGTCGCTTTCGCCTACCCCGGTCCGCAAGCACTTTAAGCTGCTTCGGTCGCAATGGGCGTTCGGGGATTGTGGAGCGTTCTCCTACGTCGCCGAGGACAAGCCAACTGTCAGCGTCGAGCAGGCGGTTTCGCTCTACGACCTGTATGAGTTCGACCTGGGCGCCAGCGTGGACCACATCCCGGTAGTCGAGGTGACGACGGATGCGGGAAGGCGCAAGTTGTCGGAAGACGAACGGCTCAGCCGCGTGCGCCTGACACGCGACAACGCCGAGCGTTTTATTGCCCTTCACCGGGAGAGAGGAGCAAAGTTTCTTCCAGTCGGCGTCATCCAAGGGCTCGTCGCCCAGGACTATGCGCGGCAACTGGGAGAATACACTGAGATGGGCTACCGATATGTCGCCTTGGGGGGGCTGGTGCCCCGGTCTGACGTCGAGATCCGCGCCGTTGTCGATGCCGTCGCCGCAGCCCGGAAGACACTGCGGCGTCCTCCGTGGATCCATCTGCTCGGAGTCTTTCGACCCCATTTGCAAACGCACTTCCGCACAGTCGGCATCGGGAGCTTCGACAGTGCGACGTACTTTCGAAAGGCATGGCTTCGGTCAGACCAGAATTACCTGGGCGTGGACGGGAACTGGTACGCCGCCATTCGCGTGCCGCCGCTGAGCGACCCGCGGACGCGCAAGCGGATGGAGAAGTCTGGGGCCTCGGAGAAGCGGCTGTTGCGCTTGGAGGCCGCTGCCCTCTCGGCGCTGCGGGCCTATGACTCTGGAACGCTGGACATCGACGCTGCGGTCGCGGCTGTCATGGAGTACGATAGGTTGCTCTCCCGAGCCGGGGATGAGGACTCCGGCCTTGAGGACAAGTACCGACGCACCCTCGCAGCTAGGCCGTGGCGGCAATGCCGCTGCCCAGTTTGCCGCCAACTCGGGATCGAGGTCGTCATCTTCCGGGGGATCAACCGCAACAAGCGCCGCGGTGCGCACAACACGTTGCAACTGTTCAGGTTGGTCCGGCGTCGTTCGAGTTGAGGTCGGCATGTACACCTACGGCCAGTTCGTCCAAGTCGTCCGTGCTTCGCTTCCCAGGTTCGCCAAGCATTGGTTGAACCCGGAGCAAGACCAAGCCGTCGCAGCGCCCCCTCACCCGCCGACGTTCATCGTGGCCGGGCCGGGTGCCGGAAAGACGACCGTGCTGGTGCTGCGGACCCTCAAGCTGATCCTGGTAGACCGCATCCCCCCCGCCGGGATCGTGGCGACGACGTTCACCCGGAAGGCGGCGGCAGAGCTGCGCTCGCGGGTGTTGTCGTGGGGCTACTGCATCCTCAGCTATCTGATCCATAGCGAGACTGACCCGGCCCGGCTCCAGTGGGTGCGCAGCCTGGACATGAACCTGATCCGCACCGGCACGCTGGACTCGCTTTCGGAGCAGTTTCTCGCCGACTGCCGCCAGCCGGGCGAGATCGTGCCAGCCACGATCGAGGGCTTCCTGGCCAAAAGCCTGATGCGGCGGCATGCCCTCTTCCCGAACGGCCGGTTTCGTAACGCCGACCTGAAGCAACTGCTGTTGAACCTCGGCCTGACCTCCAACCGCAACAGCGGTTTCAGTGACGAGCTGTGTGCCGTCATGACCGTCGCTGACCGCATCCGCCACGACGCGATCAACCTCGCCACTTACGCGCCGAAGAGTGCGGGGCACCAGGTGCTCTGTGACGCGATCGCCGACTACCTGATTTACCTTGAGCAGAACCATCTGGCAGACTTCGGGCGACTGGAGAGCCTCGTTCTGGATCGCCTGCGGCAGAATCGTCTCACTCAGGTGGTCAGCCAGCACAAGGCTCTGCTAATCGATGAGTTTCAGGACACGAACTATCTCCAGGAGCAGATCTACCTGGAACTGTGCCGCCAGAGCCGGGCCAGCTTGACGGTGGTGGGAGACGACGACCAGTCGATCTTCCGCTTTCGCGGCGCGACGGTCGAAATATTTGCCAACTTCAATAATCGAATCACCGGGGCACTCGGTCCACAATGGCAACCTACACTGATTAACCTATATCGCAATTACCGCTCGACTGAGCGCATCGTACGATTTTGTCAACACTTCATAGGTGTAGACCCGGTTTACCAGGCAGCACGAGTCCCTCAGAAACCATCGTTGATCGCGTGTGCGCCCCATGCTAACGACGCTGCGCGGAACGTCCCGATCCTGGGAATGTTCCGCAGGGACATGGAAACGCTCGCGAAGGATCTGACGTCCTTCCTATGGGATGTGTTTCGAGGCAATGGACGCCTAATCACCTGCGACGGGGTAACCTACAGGATTTGGCGGTCAGCGCCGGACGGTGACTTTGGCGACGGTGTGCTGCTTGCCTACTCGGTGCGCGAGACAGCCGGTAACCGAGCGCGCCTTCCACTTCTCACGCGGCGGGAATTGAATTCTCGTGGCGTCCGCACATTCAACCCGCGTGGGCGGAAACTCGCCGCCATCCAAGAGGTCCAGCAACTTCTTGGGTTGGCCCTGGACTGCATCGATCCGAACGGCCACGTCCTAGCTAAGATCACCTCGATGGCGCGGGCTGACCGGTCGACTCTCACTGACTGGATTCAGGAGGGTCGCCGGTGGACCCAAGGCAACCCGCGTCCAGGTGGACTCGCGGATTTCGTTCACCATTGGCAAAGGCGGACGGTCGGCGCGGGATCCGGCATGACGACATGGCCGCGCGAGTGGCCCTTGCTGGAGTTGATCTTCACGCTGACGACGTGGTTCCCGATCTTCCAGACCGACCCGGAAGGGCAGGTATACCTGGAGGCAATCGCCCGCACCATCGCCGAGGCGGGGCAGATGTCAAGCTATGGGGCGCGGCTAGTGTTTGGGGGGCAACACGAAGACAACTCGGTTCGTGAAGCTATCCGCACTATATTTGAGCCAATTGCACAGGGTGCTGTCGACGTAGACGAAGAAATCATGCCGTATGTCCCACGAAACTACTTTCCCATCATGACAATTCACCAAGCCAAGGGCCTGGAGTTCCCTCTCGTGATTGTAGATGTCGGTAGCGACTTCAGAACAAACCATGCCTCGCAACGACGCTCCCGCGCACCGACGGCTGGGGATGCCGTCCATAGGGTTGAGGACGACGTCGTGAATTACTGCGCGATCGGACGGCTGCGGACTCGAAGGAGTTCCTTGGATCGCGCTTGGGATGACCTACGCCGCCTGTACTTCGTCGCCTTTAGCCGCCCCCAGAATGTGCTTCTGCTAGTTGGCCTGACAACTGTGATCCGACAGCCCCGGCCGATGCCTTGTATTGCCGCCGGGGCGCTCAGTGGCGGCGGGCAAGGACTCACCTTTGTACCAGCGGCCCAGTGGTCTACCACGTGCCCGGCGAATACAGTGGCCTTGATCTGACTATCGTGGAGAACGACACATGGTCCTAGACCGCCGTGAACTGCCTTTCGATGTCCCGAGTTACAGCCTCACCGGCGACATCCTCTCCTTCCAGCGCTGTGCGCTTCAGTACCGCTACTACAATGGCAGTTCGCTGCCTCCATCCCGCCCCGTGCAGATGTGGACAGGCGAGTTCGTCCACGGCGTGCTCGAAGAGGCGTACCGGTATTGGCTGGCGCACCACCCGCCATTCCCCTGGCCGAGCAACCCGACGCCGTGGCCCAATCCAGGCACCTTGCGTGTGCGCGCCAACCACGACATCGGCGTTCTTGGAGACCTTGTCGAGGCTCGGTTGATCGCCGGCGGCAAGACACCGCGCAGTCAGGCGGCAAGAGATCTCGCATACCGCCGGGTGGAGGCCGCCGTGAACATCCTCGGCCCGTACCTATTCCCGCTCATCACCGCTGCTGAGCGGCGAATCCAAGGAACACGGGCTATGCCGACTTTGCCCAGTGGTAGCAATCCTGCACGAGGCGGCGCTGATCGCTATGAATTGACGGGTGTTGTCGATGTTATTTCGCACATCGCCGCAAACGCTAATCCGGGCAACCCCTTCGTACAGGCCGTCCAGAGGATCGCTAGCACTCACCAACCTCCGTTCGAGATCATCGTCGATTACAAAGCGGAACGACGTCCTCCAACCACCGATCCTCGGCGACAGCAACATGAGTGGCAGGTGCAGACCTATGCTTGGCTTTGCACGCAGGTGCCGCAAGCAACTCCGGTTGGAGCCGCCCTACTTCTCTATCTCAACGAACTGGTCCCGTCGCAGAGGGACCTGCGAGAATTGAAACAGGAGATTTCGGACGGCACTACCGACGTTACCCCGGCCAACGGTTCGGCCGACTACTACGCCCTGCACCGTTGGCAACCCGCTGCCGGTGGGCGGCTCCCGCAACTCACCACGGCGTTTCGGATCAGGCGGGCGATGCGAGTGATCGATGTTTCGCCACAGCAGGTCGGTGACGCACTGGGCCGGATCGACCAAGTCGTCCGCGACATCGAGCAGTCGGCCATGAACGAGAACAATACAGGAGACATCCTGAGCAACTGGCGTGCGTGCGGCACCGACCGCGACTGTGTAGCATGCGACTTCCGTCACTTCTGCCGGTCTTCAGCCCATCGGCGCCATACACCTGGCGTTTGCATGACTGCGCCAGTTGCACCCGGTGGTTATCCGGGTGCAACTGG
>JANLFZ010000357.1 GCA_024653385.1 Thermoguttaceae bacterium
ACCCGCGCCGAGCGCGATGTAGCGCGTACGCGTTACGCGCTTTCCGCGCGCCATGGCTGGGGCGCGGCCCCGCCGCGATCTTCCCTGTCTTCGGGCGGTTCGTCCGCGTCGAACGGGCAGTCGCTATCCGGGGCTTGGGGCTCGGTGTGGCGTGGGCCATCGAGCGGATCGTCGTCGCCCTGGCGCGCGGTCGGGTCGCCTGCCGAAGGCGCCACGACGATCTTGTTGCTGCGGCGAGGCACTTGCGCCACCGGCGGCGCGGCGGGCGCCGAGGCGCCGCGCATGCGGTCCCAGTCGGCCAGGGTGATGAGCACCTCGCGGGCCTGCGATCCGTTGTAACTGCCGACGATGCCGTCCTCGGCCATGTAGTCGATCAGGCGCGCGGCCCGGCCGTAACCGATTCCCAGCGCCCGCTGCAACAGCGAGCAACTGCCGCGGCCCTCGCGCACCACGAGGTCGACGGCCGCTTCGTAGAGTTCGTCCCGGTGGCTTGGGGCGCCGCCTTTCGTCGGGGGAGCGGGCTCGCGGGCCTTGAGCTGCACCAACTCCTTGACGTACTGCGGCTCGGTGGTGGCCACCGCGGCGATCACCCGGTTGATCTCGTCGTCGCTCAAATAGGTACCCTGCCCGCGGATCAGCGTGCTGGTGCCTGGCCAGAGGAAGAGCATGTCGCCGTTGCCGAGGAGTTTATCGGCCCCCATCTCGTCGAGGACCACGCGGCTGTCGACCCGGCTGGCGACCTGGAAACAAATCCGCGCCGGCAGGTTCGACTTGATCAGTCCGGTGATCACGTCGACCGTGGGCTTCTGGGTGGCCAGCACGAGGTGAATGCCCACGGCGCGGCTCTTCTGCGCAAGGCGGATGATGTGCCCCTCGACCTCCTTCGCCGCGGTCATCATGAGGTCGGCCATCTCGTCGGCGACGATGAGGATGTAGGGCATGTGGGTGGGCACTTGCTTCCATTCCTCGTCGTCGATGGGCTGCATGCGTTCGCGCAGCTCCTCCTCGCCCAACTGGTTGTAGACGCTCACGTGCCGCACGCCGGCTCGGGCGAGCCACTGGTAACGCTCCTCCATCTTCTCGACCGCCCACCCGAGGATCGCCTCGGCCTTGCGCATGTCGGTGACCACGGGGTGCATCAGGTGGGGGATGTTCTTGTACGGGCTCAACTCGACCATTTTCGGGTCGATCAACAGCGTGCGGACCTCGTCGGGCCGGCGGGTCATGAGCATCGACACGATGATCGAATTGAGGCACACGCTCTTCCCCGTGCCCGTGCGCCCCGCGATCAACAGGTGCGGCAGGCTCGACAGATCGACCACCATCGGGTTGCCGGCCACATCCTTGCCGAGGAACACCGGGATGCGCATGGTCCGGGCCTTGTCGGCCGTCTCTTCGATCACCTCGCGCAGGCGGACCAGTTGCCGCTCGGCATTGGGCACTTCGATGCCCACGGTGTTCTTGCCGGGGATCGGGGCCACGATGCGCACGCTGGGCACGCGCAGGGCGATGGCCAGGTCGTCGGCCAGGCCCGTGATCTTGCTCAGGCGCAGGCCGGCCTCCAGCTCGACCTCGAACTGCGCGATGACCGGTCCGGTCTGGATTTCCACCACGCGGATGTGGAACCCGAAATCGGCAAAGGTCTTTTCGAGGATCTTGGCCTTGCGCAGGACATCCTGCTCCTGAAGCTCGAACGAGACCGGCTCGCTGGGCAGCAGAAGATCCAGCGACGGCAGTTCGTAATCGTCGGCCGGGCGGGACGCGGCGGCCTCGATCTCCTCGACCACCTCGTCGCGGTCGCTCTTGCGCGGCTTGCGGATGCGGAGCCCGGCAGCAGGCTTTTCGACCGGCGCGTCGGTCGAAGCCGGCGGAGGGCTTTCGGCCGCGGGAGCAGGCGTGGCCGTTGCGGCCTGTTTGTCTTTCTTGGTCTTTGCGTCGTCGGCATTGCGTCCCGTAACGCGGATCTCTCGCTCGGTGCCCTGGGGTTCGGCGACCGCGGGGCCGTCGAGATCGGACCGGCGCCGCCGGGCCTTCTGGACGTAGGCCTTACCCACTTGGGCGGCCCCCCGGCCGAGACCTCGCGCCGGAACCCCCACGATCCACGCCAGCACGCGGAACAGGGCGTAGTCGGTACACAAGAACAGCCCACCCACCAGCAGGCTGGCCACGACGATGTACGCTCCGACGCTGGCGAAGTGGCGTTCGAGGAGTCCGCGCGCCGCCACCCCGAGGTATCCGCCAGGACCGATGATCGGGCCGGGCGACGCGCCGGGGGCCGCCATCGCTGCCAGGGCGCAAACGCCGACCAGCGACAGAAGCCAGCCGACCAGGCGCATCACGGGGAAACCGATCTTGCGACGCGCCAACAGCGCGGCGTCGAGCACCGCCAGCGAGACGAGCAAATACCACGCCCCGACCCCCAATCCGGTGAACAGCAGGTTGCTGGCCCATGCGCCCGATCGACCGCAGAAGTTGCTCGCGTCGGTGCGCGGGGGATAGACCAGATCGCCCGGCGGGTCGGCAGGGTCATAGCTCAGGAGGCTTGCGCCGAGAAAGGCGCACAGCGCCAACAGTGCCAAGGCGACGAGATCGAGTTTCAGATTGCGGTCTTCGAGCATCGAGCGGCCGGGAGCCGTGAAGGGACACCGCCGCGGTGTGAAACGGAGCCAGGCACCGGCCGGGGCGCCGATTGCCCGCGCTTCCCGAGGTGGGACCCGGAGCCGGTCCTCGTCTCACACCGCGGTGGCGCAGCCGGGCAGTGCCGGCCGCGCAGCGTGGACGCTTCCATGCCCGCGTGGACTCCTTGTCATCGACAAGCATCGGCCATCAGACCCCACGGCAAGCAGATTCCGTCCGAACCCTCCGTGGGTTTGCCGAAACCCGATCGCCGGAAGAACCGCGCCACGCGGCACAATCCGCGCAAGCGGTCGCTACCTGCCGCTCGTGTGCGGCTTCGTCGCGACGACCACCGAACTCATGTCTTCGGCTTTCACACGCAACTCCGGCTCGGCAAACCCGGCGGCCTGAAGGTCCTCGGCGATCTCGTCGAAGGTGAACGTCCCCCCGCGCTGGGTATTGGCCAACATGTTCACGGCAAAGAAAGCCCCGAACGCGGGCCGGGTCCGGTCGGGCTCCATGACCATGTCGCGGATCGCGATTCGGCCGCCGGGCACCAGCGCGCGGAACACCTTGCCGAACAGCGCCCGGTTCTCGACACGTCCGTGCTGGTGAATGATCGCGCTGAGCCAAGCGAGGTCGGCCCCGGCGGGCAGCTCGTCGGCATAGAAATCGCCCGGGGCAAAGTCGACCCGCGCGGCGAACTCCGTGCCACGGAGGCGGTCTCGGGCTTGTTCGATGGCGTGCGGCAAGTCGAAGATCGTCGCCCGGGCTGCCGGCATCGCTCGCAACAGGGCCATCGTCCAGGTGCCCGAGGCCCCGCCGACGTCCAGAAGGTGCGTAAACGGTGGCGGGTCGAACCGGGCAACCACCGCGTCGGCCACCGGGCCCGAGATCGAGTGCATGGCCGCGACAAAGGCGGCCCGGTCGGCCTCCGGGCCGCGGATGCTCGACGTCCTCGGGGCGGGGATTCCCGCCTTGACCGTCCACGCCAGTTGCGCCCAGCCCCGAAGCACGTTCATGTTGTGGAGCACCATCGGCAACACGGTCTCGGGCGTGCCGTGGCGAAGCAAGGGCTGAATCTCGGCGGGCACCGAGTAGCGTCCCTGGTCCTTCCGAAGGACGCGCAATGCGACCAGCGCGTCCAGCAAGACCGTCACGGCCCGCAGATCCGCTTCCAACTCGACCGCAAGCCCTTCGGCCGAGACGGCCCGGCCGCCGATGCACGTGAAAATATCCAACTCGGCCGCCGCGCCGAGCACGCAGGCAGGCCGGAAGCTCCCAGCCATTTCGAGAAGCTGCCAACGATCGGGCCAAGATTCGGGCATGAAAGACCACCTCGCTTGGGGATTTCCTGTTCGATGCGCCCCGATCATTTCAATCGACGCGACGTGCCTCCGCAAGAGGGAAATTCGTTTCGGAACAGGTCCGGGCCAATCTACAATACATTAAAGCGGCCAAAGTCGGGTTGGCCCGAGGGAGATGCTTTCGTGAGAGTGCAATGTCTGGTCGTCCTGCTGGTCTGGCTTGGCGCGGCCGAGGCCCGGGCCCAGTTCCAGGATGAGACGCCGGTCGAGGCGAAGCCGGGTCAGACCGTGGTGCAGCGGTGGCGGATCGGCATGGCGATTACCGCCGAGGGCAGCGCATTCCGCGGACTGGTCGGCACCACCACCGTGCCGATGGACTGGCCCGAGCAGAAGGTCCGCGTGGTCGAGGAAGACCTCTCGCCCGGCGTATCGATCAGCTACCGGAACTTCGAGGGGACCGCGCGGCAGTTGATGGTGCGCGTGCCGGCGCTTCGGGCGAACGAAGAGGCGCGGGCGGTGGTGACGTTCGAGATTCAGCGTCGTCTGCCTCCGCCGCCGGAGAACCCCGACATCTTCCGTTTGCCCGATCCCAAGCGGATCGATCGCAAGGTGGCCGCCTACCTCGGCCCCAGCCCGGCGATCGAGAGCGATCACCCCGACGTCAAGCGGCTCGCCGAGCAGCTCACGGCCAAGAAGCCGACGGCCTGGGGCAAGGTGCGAGCGATCTACGATTGGGTTCGCCAGCATGTCGAGCGCCAGGACAACCGGGGCCAGGAGATGAAGAACACGCTGGAAACGCTGAACGATGCCACCGGCGACTGCGACGAGATGACCGGCGTGTTCGTCGCGTTGTGCCGGGCGCTGGGCGTTCCCGCCCGGATGGTCCGCGTGCCGGGCCACGTCTTCGGCGAGTTCTATCTGCTCGACGAAGAAGGCAAGGGGCACTGGTTCCCGTGCGAGGTGGCCTCGCGCGAGGCGTTCGGCGGCGTGGTCGATCCTCGGCCGATCTTGCAGAAGGGCGACAACATCCTGGCCGTCGATCCGAATACCCGGCGCAAGACCCGTTTTCGCGTGCTGCCCGAGACCCTCACCGGCAGCGCAACCGTGCAGGGGGCCCAGCCGAAGATGAAACTGATCTGCGAGCCGGTGCGGGGGAAGTGAGGGATTAGGGATTGTGGATTGGGGATTGGGCGTAGCGGCCGCTTTTCGTGATGAACCGAGGTGGAGAAAACGTCGCATGACTTTTCGCGTGGTGGTAGCGAGCGCTATGGTGGTGGTCGGACTTGGTGCGCCGGCCTTGGGCCAGTTCCAGGACCGTTCCGAGGCCAAGGGGCCGAGAATCGGTGAGCCAAGCACGCAGAGATGGCAGCTTGGGGTGACGATCACGGCCGACACTGGGCCATGCTCGGGACTGGTGGGCTACGTGCCGTTGTTCGTCGATTGGCCCGAGCAACAGGCCACCGTGATTGCCGAGGACGTCACCCCGAATGTCCGGCTGACGTACCAGACGGTCGATGGGATCAAGGTCATGCTGGTCAACGTCCCCAACCTTCCCGCCGGGGAACAGGCCAAGGCCCTGATCACCTTCGAGGTGAAGCGCAGTCCCATGGCGCCGCCGCAAGACACGACCATCTACCAGTTGCCGAATCCCAAGAAGCTCCCCAAGGAGGTTCGGCCGTATCTCGCTCCGAGTCCCGGCATCGAGTCGAAAACGCCCAAGTTCCGCGCCTTGGTCAAGGAAATCGCCGGCAGCGAAGAGTCGGCGTGGAAGAAGGTCGAACTGCTCTACGATTGGGTTCGGAACCACGTGACCTACGAGAAGGGTCAGGCTGCCGGCGCGATGGCGGCGGTCAAGGCCGGCAAGGGGAACACCGACGACCTGACCTCGGTGTTCATCGCCTTGTGCCGCACGATGGACGTCCCCGCCCGGACCGTCTGGGTTCCCGGCCACTGCTACCCGGAGTTCTATCTTGTCGACGACGAAGGCCGAGGCCACTGGTTCCCGTGCGAGATGAAAGAGAGCCGCTCGTTCGGGGGCATTACCGAGCAGCGGCCCGTGCTGATGAAAGGCGACAATTTCCGGCCGCCGTACGCGCCGCGCGATCGCCAGCGCATGCTCAGCGAGTACCTGACCGGCGCGGGCGGCAAGCCGAAGTCGCGGTTCGTCCGCCAGTCGGTCAATTGAAGGTGAACGTATAGACGAGCATCTTCTCGCCGAAGTATCCGCCCGGCGGCGCGATCTGTTGGTCCTGGTCCTTCCACTCCATCCAGACGCCGCTGTCGCCTTTGGCCCACAGCCGGATGACGTCGGCAACGATCCGCTGACCCTTGAAGGCCAGCACGGCGGTTTCGCCCGGCTCGAACGTCCAGACGGCCGGGTCGTCTTTGCCGGGTTCGCCGGGGACCCAGTGCCGTTTGCCGTCGTCGTCCACGGCGCGGTAGACCGCGTAGACCTTGATTTTCTCCTTCGAGGCGTTGGTCACGCGCACGTGCTTGCCGTAGAAACGTACCTGCCGTCCCTTGTATTTCTGGGGGTCCAACTCGGCCGCCTTTTGGAAGTCCGCCGCGGCGGCGTCGAGGTCGCCGAGTTCCTTTTCCGCCATGCCCCGGTTGTACCAGTAGACGGCCTTCTTCCCATCCAGCGCCGCGGCCC
>JANLFZ010000358.1:0-2591 GCA_024653385.1 Thermoguttaceae bacterium
CCGGATTGCCGGCTGGCTGAAGCCCGGCAATCCGGCGGAGCAACTCGTCGTAATTGCGCACGTGCTCGAACATCTCCACCGACAACACCCGGTCAAAGCGACGTTCGGTGCTGAAGTCCGAAACGTTGGAGGTGAGCACTTCGACGTTGTTCAATCCGAGTTCGCGGCAACGCTCCCGGATGAACTCCCGCTGGGTGCGCGAATTGGAGATCGCTTGGACGCAACACGCAGGGTAATGCTGTGAAAGCCAGAGCGACAGCGAGCCCCAACCACAACCCAGTTCTAGGACTTCCATCCCGTCCTTCACGCCCGCGCGCTGGCAGAACAACTCCAGCATCGCGTCTTCGGCCTGCGCAAGGGTTGTGTCGGCTCGGGGCCAGTAGCAGCAACTGTACTTCAGCCGCGGGCCCAGGACCCGCTGGAAGAACTCGGTGGGCACCTCATAATGCTGCACGTTGGCGGCGTCCGTGGCAATGGCGATGGGGCTGGATCGCAATTCCTCAATGAAACGCCGTCGTGGTTCGCCGGGTTCGGCCGCCTCGCGAACCGCTTCCTGCCGAAGCCGATCGGCCATGAGCCGGCGCATGCCGAAACGAATCAGCCAGTCCGGCAGCACACCCCGTTCTGCCAGGTCAATCAGGTCGATCACGGTCCGCGTCCTCCTTGGGAAACCAAGGGACAGAGGCCCTGGCGGCGCGGCGGGCGTCGGTCAGTCGCAATGTCCCGGTGCCCCAGCCTGTCTTGAGTCGTCCTGATTGGAAGTCCGCAGCGTGATGAGGAGACCTGCGCTCGGTCGTTTCGGCGAGGCAGGAGCCGCGCCGACAGCATGGCGAAACCCGCCGGCGCCGCGGGTCCGAAAGTATCGCACGCTGCCGATTCCCTGGTCACTGCTTTTCCTTGCTCTTCTTTACCGCAGTTCACCCACTCCCGCGCAGGAAGGTACAGGAGATTGCTTCTATTCCACGGCGCTCACTCTACGAAGATGGCGCTGTGAGTCAAGTGCCTGGAGCCGGAGGGCGGCGATCGGCGCCCTCCCGCTCACGCCCTCCCCGAGATGGTCTCGGGGGTCTCTTGCTTACGTTGGCGGCTGGCAGACGCGCAAACCAGAGGTAGAAGCCGGCGTCGAGGGTCTCGATGTCCACGCAGGTGAGGTCGGGACGCTCGTCCGAGTCGGGGACGGAAGCGTCGCCTCCAACGGATTCACAAAATCCGCACGAGTCTGCTTGCATGTTGGTTCGTGGCCTCGGTCCCTATTCTTCCAGCGCCGGCCGGGTCAGTGGGCGGTAGAGACGCTCGCGGAAAGCCGGCTCGCGAAGCAACACCGCCTGGAGGAAGCGGAAACTGTCGGCCAGGTACCCCTCGTATCCCGAAGGCTTGCCGTCCCAGGTCGTCCAGTCGATCCCCTGACCGGCCGCGTCGCGCACGCCGTTCTGAAACTCGCCGCGCCCCTGTCGGTCCAGCATGGCGCGCAGGATCTTGTCGGCGGGCTCCGGGTCGCCGACCACGTAGTGTGCGGCTAGAAAATGCAGGACTTGTCCCGCGGTGATGCCGCCGTTCATGTACTGCCCGAACGTGTCCACGCCGTCCTCTCTCTTGGGAATGCCGAGTCCGTCTGGCTGCAAGTAGTCAGCGCGGCGCACCGGGACGAGCATCGGCGGCACGCCGAGGTCGAACCGCGCGAAGCCGACGGCTTCCATCTTCTTGCGCAAGCTGGCGAGAATCTCGCGCCCCTGGGCAGGCTCCAGAAGACCGTATTCGATGGCCAGACCGTTCACCGTGGGCGCGGCGTAGTCGTGCAGCTCGCCGTCCGCGCTCTTCCACCAGGCCAGCCAGCCGGTTGCCGGATTGAGGAGCGTCGGCACATAGGCCGCCTTCAGTCTATCGGCGAGTTGCGTGTAGCGGGCCTGCTGTTCACCGCGGCCAACTTTCTTCTCCAGATCGGCCAGGCACCGCCAGGCGCGGTAGATGAGTGCGTTGCAGTAGGCGTCCTTGTGTCCGCAGTTCAGCGCATCCCACCAGGCACAGGATCGGGCCGGTTGTTTGAGCGCGCCACGGTTGCCGCTTTGCGTGGCCTCGACCAGGCCGTCGTTGTCCACATCACGCTTGGCAAGGAAGTCGGCGATACGCTCCAGTTTCTGCAAGTGCTTGCCGAGCCACTCCCTGTCGCCGGTGGCTTCGACATAGTCCCATGCGGCAATCAACGGACCTGCATTGGCATCGAGAAAGTTGAGGTAGTCCCAATAGCAGACCACTTCGCCGGTCGGACGCAGACGGCTCCCGCTCAGCCAGAACTCGATGGTTCTTCGCACCAGTGGCATCACCGACACCCCCGGCGCCACCTCGGGCGTCCAGAAGGCCTGGTCGGCGTAGAACCACAGCGAACAGCTTGCCGGATCGCTGATGACGTTGTTGGCGAGCATCCCGGGGGGCGCGCTGAACGGATTGCCCTGGTCGCCCCAACGGGCGCTGGGCTGCCAAATGTTGAACCAGCCGCGGCGGGCCTGCGCCCAAAGGGAAACGTCCGCGAGACCCGCGGGCGGCAGTAGAACATGCGGCGAGAACTCCAGCGTGTCGCTCACGCCGGCTCGCGG
>JANLFZ010000358.1:2601-6537 GCA_024653385.1 Thermoguttaceae bacterium
GCCGGCGTGAGCGACACGCTGGAGTTCTCGCCGGCTCGCGGGATGGCTAGTTCCAATACCAGGTCAACCGTCTTCGCGGCCCGGCTGCCATCGAGACGGCCCCTTCTGACCGGTTTGCGGCCAGCGGCGGTGGACTTGCAGGTCACCAGCATCTGTCCGAAATCCGGCGCACTGACCAGCGCAGGCAGGTGGAAGCCCCCAGCATCGTCCCAGACACTGGAGATCGCCGTCACCGGGGTCACGCCCGGCGCGAACGGGAACACGAGTTCCACGCCTTCGACCTTTGCGAGATCTGGCCCTTTGGCGCCAAATTCCATGGTCAGGCCGCCGCCGACCGCGTGGATTTGCCAGTTGATTTCGGTCTCCGGCGCAACCGTGATCCAATAGGACTTGCCGCCCGCGGCGTTCGCCTCCGCGCGCGTCGGCAGGTCGACGCCGTTGTGCCCTCGGCCGGCGCAGCGAATGCGCAGACCCACGCCCGCCTGGGGCCGCAGCAGATTGGTCTTCTCGCGCCCCGTGCCTTCCGTATCCCACCCCAGCGCGGTGACCTCAGCGCGCGCGGCACCGGTTTCAATCCGCAGGGCGGACTCGCCCGCCAGCGTCGCTCCGCAAACCAGCGCGATCGCCCCGGCAACGCAACTTGTCGTGATCCCTTTCATAAGGTGTCCCGCATTTCGCCAGTCAAGCATGTTTCCCCGCGCTTCTCGGTGCTGACTCTCTTGCGATTTACGGCGCCTCGGACGATGGAGAGGGAAATGTACCGCAATTCGTCAAGGAAGCGCCTTCGAGATTCGCCAGGTTGCGCCGCTTCACACGACGCCCCCTGCCGGAGCCGCTCCGTCATGAGCCGGCGCACGCCAAAACGAATCAGCCATTCCGGCAGGACGGCTCGTTCCGCCAGATCAATCCGGTCGATCACGGCCCGGCTCCTGCTTGGGAAACCATGGAACGAATGCGCTGGTGGTGCGCTGGTACTGTCGGTAATCTTCGCCAGCCGTGGCGAGGGCCTGCGCCTCGGTCGGCGGGATACCGGTCACCTTGAGCAACAAATAAAGCATAACGGCTGGCGCTAGCAGCGTAAGCCACCAAAAGGGCGAGCCGACCGACAAGGCGACATAGGACCACCAGTGCAGCCACTCGAAGAAGTAGTTGGGGTGACGCGAGTAGCGCCACCACCCCTCGCGGCAGGTCTTGCCTCGGCTGTCCGGCCGTCGCTTGAATCGGGCAAGCTGCTGATCGGCCAGAATAGTGTTTGCCACACTGAGGCACCAGACCACCACGCCCGCCGCGTCCCACAGCGTCCAACGGTCCACCGTATGATGGGCGACGACCAGGACCGGAAGGGCAAAGAAGAGCGCTGCTAGCGCCTGGCTTTGGTAGAAGAGGAAGAACCTCCGTTGGGCCGCCGCGCCCCATTCAGTACGCAAAGCTCGGTAACGCCCTTCTTCCGCTTGGCCAACCACTCGGTCGCGCAGGATGTACCCCGCCAGGCGAGCCGACCAGACGCCAATCAACACGCCGACCACCATGCGACGGATTGGATAGCCGTCCGAAGTCGCCGCGAAGAAGACCCCTAAGATGCCGATGCTGGCTGCCCATCCGGCATCTACGATCCCCGCGTTCGCTGTCCGCCGCTGGATAAGCCACAGCACCGTCATCAATACACAGACGAACAAAAGCCCAGCCAGCAATTGGACCGCAGGGTGGAGCGACATGGCGCCTACCGTCCTGGAAACAGGTCTGATTCGCATTGCTCCTCAATGCCCCGCAGGGCAAGCGAAGCGATCTCGGAACCGTTCGAGCCAGTTGTGTTCATGGGTGTGTCCGCCTGTGCCGCCTGTTCGAATTCTGCGACGCCTCCGTCGGGGACTTGCGGCAACACAACCCGCGGAGTCACGTAATGGCACCGTCGAGCCGAGGGGCAATCTGCCGCGCTCACGGCGTCGTTGACATCGTAGAACGTAGGAGGCTCGTACGTCCAACCCTGTGCCAAACGCCTCTCCTCTTGTCGAAGCTTCCACAAGACATAGGGACCGCCCAACGCGGCAAATAGACGCGACCTCCAACCAAACGCGCCGTGGATTTCCTGAAGCAAGCCTGTAAGCGCGGCGTGCATGGCCGGGTCGGTGCGGTAATACCACCGTACCGCAGCGACGACGGCCGAATACGTAGTGGGGATTTCTTTGACTTCCCAAGCAAACCGCCGCCGAATGCGTTCGTCGGGGTGACTCTTGTACCGCCTCCAGCCGGCGAGCGTCGTTCGCACGACACGCACCATGCTCGGACCATTGACCGAGAAATCACGTTGAAACGCGCGGACAAGCAACTCAGACTCCATGCCTGCGGGAATGTGCGGATGGCGGTAATTGAACCGGAACTGCCCGTGGGTGTCGGCCAATGGGCAATCGGCCTCCTCCAGCAGGCGTCCTTGTGCAGAGATGTCGGCATGGAGCGGCGTCCCCGGCAACGGCATGTAAAGCATGAATTGGTGGAAATCAGTCCGGTGACGTACGGCATATTCAATCACCAAATCGATGTTGTCGGGCGTGTGTTCTTCAAGTCCGATAATCGTCGACCCGAGCACCCGGATTCCGTGCGATTGGAGTTCTCGGACCAAGGCGATCGTGTCCACGCCGTTCAGCTTCGCATACCGGCTGTTTTCGCCCTCCAGTCCCATCCAAACCCAAGAGACGCCCAGCGCAACGAGCTGTTCGACTCGGTACGACTTCAGCACACCAGCCGAGCTGAAGACATACAGGATCCAGGACTTGTTGTACTGTTGCATCAGCTCCAGCAACCGCAGCGCCCGCTGGCGATGAAGCAAGAAGTTCTCGTCCATCACGAAAAAGGACCGGGTGCCTCGGTCGCGTTCGATTTGGCACATGATGTCGAACAGCTCGTCGCCGGTTCGGTAGAAATCAATCGACCTTCCCTTGCCGCCGAACATGGCCGAGGTCGCACAGAAGTTGCACCCCACGGGACAACCGACGGAAGGAATGAGCGTTACGGCCACGTCCCTAGGCTCCTCCCGAACCGAAATGCCCATGGTGCGTGTGCCGATCCGGGTGGGAATCACCGGATGCCGGATAGCCTGGTCCGGATCCTCGCCAAGAAACTCGCGAAACCATCGGACCCCTTCGCCACGCACGATCCAGTCGGCGTCGATTCGGTCTTCCAAGTTCGGAATGTTGGCGATGTGTCCTCCGACCACAATCACGGCCTCCGGCTGGTGCTGCCGGATCAGCTCGCACATCCGTTTCAGTAACCGTTCACACCTCGGGGAGTAGTGAAGGGGCGGGTTGGTGGGCGAGATGAGCTTCGACCGCAGGGGTCAGGAAGGCGAAGACGTTGCGGCCTTGCTGGCGGCAGGTCTCGATCACCGTCAGCATCGTCTCGACGAATCGGCTGCCGCTGGCGCTTTGCGTGCCGAAGGACAGCTTCCGCCAAATCACCGCATGACGCAACGACCGCTCGCCCGCATTGTTCGTCGGTTCGACTCCTTCGTGACGCAAGAACGTCCACAGCCACTGGCGATGCGCGTACAACTCCCGGCACGTCCCACGCGCGTCGGCATCGGTGCTTTGGGTGCCGCGCAGCAGCAAACGCTCCACCTTCCGACGCACCGGTCCCATCCGACGCCGCAAGGCCGCCCACGAAATCTTGCCCGCCCGATAGTCGGCCCAATGCTCGAACAACTCGCAGGTCGCCTGCCGCAACCGATACCCCAACCACTGGCCCTGGACCGTCCCCCGGTCGATCATCGCTTGAAAATCGCGTTTCAAGTGGGCCCAACACCACTGCAAGCACCCCAACTGCCAGTACATCTTGGCCCGATCGCAGGTGACGATGCCCCGAAACGCCTCGCCCAGGAACGTGCCCAACGCCGTGGCCTCGCGGGTGGCCCGCATGTTCACGGTGTTCGCAGTGCGTGCCACC
>JANLFZ010000034.1:0-3600 GCA_024653385.1 Thermoguttaceae bacterium
CTCGGGATCGTGCTGTTTGAGTTCGGCCGAGACGAAGGGGTAAAAGTCGTTCGTGCCGAAGAACGCCTCGGAGGACTCGGCGAAGTACTCCATCGGGTTCTTGGCCGCGTACGCAAGCTGCGAGCGACCGCCGATATGCAGCACCGACTCGTACCGCTTGCTGGCCTTCATGCGCTCGAAGGCGGCCCGGATTTCGGGGTTCTCGTAGCCTCCCAAAAACTGGTGGTGGTAGCCGTGGGCCAATTCATGCAGGACCATCCACGGCTGTTGTCGAGTCCATCGGAGGAAGTTCCGGGCGTTGGCGACCTCGACCGAACGGGCTTTGTCCGGATTCATTCCATGCGAGCGAAGCCAGCCTGGGTCGGGATGATAGGCCATGCACGGGTGGTGGGGCTCCGCCTCTTCGACCCAGATGACGATCTTGCGCAGACTCTCGACAGCCGGCGCGGGCACCTTGCGCGGAATCTGGTAAAGCTGATGTCGCAGATGCTCCAAGGTGTCGGCGCACAACGACGCATTATCCCGGGCGAACCGCCGATTGACTAGGACCTTCCAGCCCTCGATCGATTGCGCCTCGTATTGGCTGGTGGGGTCGAAGGGCGTCTTCGTAGGTGCCGGCTCGGCGCCAAGCCCGAGAGCGGCCCACGCGGCCCATCCCAACATCGCGGCGAAGCGTCCCACCGAGGTTCCATGCACTCCGGTTCTGTCTGGCAGCATCGGGAGGTCCATTCGATCGGCTCGAGGCAACAGCATGGTCTGACGAACCCCGACATCATCGCACGTGGCGCGGCCGGTTCAAGGGGAAATCACGGACCAGCGCGGATGCGGAGAAAAGATGACGTCGCCCGGCACGAGGCGGGTTCCTGCCGAGCTACGACGGAAAATCTTGGCGACGGCCTGGAGATATGGCGCAACCTCTTGCGGGACAAAGAGAAGCGGCGATTTCAGAAAAACCGTCGGCGAGGTGTTGCCAAGACGGCGAAAACGATTACACTCTTGCATGTGGGATGGATGCCCAATACATCCGGGTTTTGAGTCGAGTCCATGGGAAATCGGCCCAAACCTGGGGCAAGGAACGCGGAAGAGCCACACCGAGAACGGATTCGACCAACCCATCCATGCCGTTCGATGCCCGGCCAAAACGCCCTGATGCTCGGCGAATTCCAGCGAACGCTGGACGACCGCTACCGGCTCTCGGTGCCGAGCGAGTTGTGCGACGTGCTGTGTGCCGAGTCGGTCGAGTGCATCCTTGCCAAGGAGCGTCCCGGCTGCCTGAGTCTGTGGAGTGCTCCGGTCTGGCAAGCGAAACTCGACGCGGGCGTGGCGTTGATCGAGCAGAAGGTGCGGGCCGGCAAGCTGGAAGGGCGGATCGGGCAGGTCCAACTGCTCGGCCGGCTTCTTTCGACGCGCCACCGGCCCGTTCAACTGGCCGGGCGCGGGCGACTGCTGATTCCCGAAGGCTTTCGCGAGTTCCTCGGCGTCGAGCCGGGGGCCGAAGTCCTCGTGATCGGGGCCGCCGTGTGCGCCGAGATCTGGAAGCCCTCGGCGTGGATCGCCTACCTCGAACGCCGCATGCCCAAGTTTCGGAGGCTCTTCGACCGGCTCTCGGAATGAGCCACGCACCCCTGCCCGACCCCATTTCCACCCCGACGCTCCCCCCGGTCCGTGTCACCCGAGGGGAACCTGCTCACCAAGGACTGGTGTACATCACGGGCGCACGGAAGCGCCCCGTTTTTCATCGATGGGTCGGGCAGGGGGCTTTTTCCGCCGATCGCTAGCGCCGGCCGAGGCGGTCGGCCACCGTCACGTAGTCGAGCCGCAGTTCGTGCAAGAGCTGGTCCAACAGGGCCGTCTCTTCCGCGGTGCGGTTGCCGGCGGTCTTCTCGTAGAGCATCTCGATCGTATCGATGAAATGCCGGGCCTGATTCAGCCGGACCTCGCGCTTACCCGTGACGGGGTCGGGCGCCACGCCCAGCGCGACCGTTGCCTGAAGGGCCATGGTCGAGGCCAGGAATTCGAGCGTCGGTTGGGGAAGGGGCGGATCGTGCTGGGCCGGCCCGGCCGCTTTCGAATCGTCGGCGGCCCGGCTCTGCTTGCGCAAGGCCTCCTTTTCCGCCTCGACCTGCGATTTCCAGTCCTCGTCGACGATGATCTTCTTGCTCGGCGCGTCGTTCGGGGAGGGATCCGTCATGGCTGCGTTCCCACTCAGGTGGTTGGGGCCGGCTCGGCCTTGGCACGGTCCGCGCGGGCTTGGCGCCGCTTCACGGCGGCGGCCACGAACCCCGCGAACAGCGGATGCGGCCGCGTCGGCTGCGACTTGAACTCGGGGTGGTACTGCACCGCCACAAACCAGGGGTGATCGGGAATCTCGACGATCTCGACCAGCGTCCCATCGGGGCTGGTCCCGGCAATCCGCATCCCGCAGGCCACGTATTGTTGCCGGTAGTGGTTGTTGAACTCGTAACGATGGCGATGCCGCTCGGAGATCTCGGTCGTGCCGTAGCACTCGGCCGCCCGGCTCTCGGGGGCAAGCACCGCGGGATGGGCGCCCAAGCGCATGGTTCCGCCGAGGTTCGTGACCTTCTTCTGCTCGTCGAGCAGGCAGATGACGGGGTGATCGGTGTTCTTGTCGAACTCGCTGGAGTGCGCCCCGGCCAGTCCCACCACGTTCCGCCCGAACTCGATCACCGCGCACTGCATGCCCAGGCAGATGCCCAAGAAGGGAATCCCGCGTTGCCGGGCGTAGCGGATGGCATCGATTTTGCCCGCGATTCCCCGCTCGCCGAATCCCCCCGGCACCAGGACCCCATCGACTCCCGAGAGCAGCCGCTCGGGTCCGTCGCGTTCCACCGCCTCGCTGTGAATGCGCTGGATTTGCACCTGGGCCCGATTGGCGATGCCGCCGTGGTCGATCGCCTCGTAGATCGACTTGTAGGCGTCCCGGTGTTCGGAGTACTTGCCGACGACCGCGATGCTCACCTCGTGTTCGGGGTTGCGGAGCCGGTGCAGGAGATCGCGCCATCGCGACAGGTCGGCCTTGCCCGCCTTCAGGCCCAGCTTGCGCACCACCAACTCGTCGAGCCCGTGTTCGACAAGGCTCATCGGCACTTCGTAGACCGAGAAATCCTTGTCCTTCTCCTCGATCACCGCCTCGATCGGCACGTTGCAGAACAAGGCGATCTTCGCCCGCTCCTCCCGGCTCAGCGATCGTTCGGTGCGGCAAACGAGCACGTCGGGTTGAATGCCGATCTGGCGGAGCTGGCCCACCGAGTGTTGCGTGGGCTTGGTCTTCAGTTCGGCGGCCGCCTTGAGGTACGGCACCAGCGTCAGGTGGAGGTACAGGCAGTTCTCCTTGCCGATGTCGAGGGCGAACTGGCGGATCGCCTCGAGGAACGGCAGGCTCTCGATGTCGCCGACCGTCCCGCCGATCTCGGTGATCACCACGTCCACGTCGTCCCCATCCAACTTCGAAATGGCGGCCTTGATCTCGTTGGTAATATGCGGGATGACCTGGACCGTCTGCCCCAGGAACTCGCCTCGGCGCTCCTTGTTGATGACGGCCAGATAGATCTGGCCGGTGGTGTAGTTGCTGTCGCGGGT
>JANLFZ010000034.1:3622-4926 GCA_024653385.1 Thermoguttaceae bacterium
CAGCGGGCTGTTGGTGAATCGTTCGTAATGGCCCAGGTCGAGGTCGGTCTCGCTGCCGTCGTCGAGCACGTACACCTCGCCATGCTGGTAGGGGCTCATCGTGCCGGGGTCGACGTTGATGTACGGGTCGAGCTTCTGCATCCGCACGCGCAGGCCGCGATTCTCCAGAAGCATGCCGATCGACGCGCTGGTCAGTCCCTTGCCGAGGGAACTCACCACTCCACCGGTGACGAAGATGTGCTTGGTCATGAACGTCCGCCTGGGTTTGGCCGGCGGCTTCGTGCCGCCCTATGTCAGGCGATTGTACGGTTCTCGACCGAAGCCCGGAAGTAGCTCGGTTCGCCGTCGGGCGCGGGGTGGGGCATCGGGCAGGGTGCGGCGACCGCCGAATCGGTGGTCCGGCGGTTGACTCTTCCCACCCGCAGGTAAGAATTGAACAGTTGCCAAGTCGGAGTTCCGGCCGATCGGATGACCCGAAGGGCTGTCTTGCCCCGTTCCGAGTTGTTGCCGGTCTCGCCATTCGGCCGCCAGTGGGGCTATTGGATCTTCCCTAGGGGGGGCAAGGGAGGGCATTGCATGGCGCCTTCCGGACCGTTCGAGGGCGCACCGCGACCGTTGCCGGTCTCGGTCTCTGCCCGCTCACCGATCGCGTGGCGGGCTGCGGCCAACGCGATGGTGATCGCTGTCGTGTCGGTTGCGGGAATCACGCTTTCGGTCGCCGTCTGCGCGGCGCTTTCAGCCCGCGAGGCCGATTTGATCCAGACCCAATTCCGCGTTGATGCCCAGCAGCGCGCCGGCGCCATCGAAACGGCCCTGGTGGCCAACCTCGGTGCCGTTCATTCGCTGCGGGCCTTCTACAACGCCTCTCGCGAGGTCGAGCGGGACGAGTTTCGCGAATTCAGCGAGACATTGCTCCGCCAGCACGCGCAAGTCGCTTGGCTGGCTTGGGTGGCGCAAACTGCGGCGGAGGCACGGGACCGCCACGAAGAGGCGGTTCGTCGCGAGGGGTTGCCGCAGTACCATATCTGGGAGAAGCCCGCCGACGACGCCATCGTTCCCGCCGCGCGGCGCGAATTCCACTACCCCATCGTGTTCATCGAGCCAACAAACACCGCGGGGCGGTTGTTGGGGTGGGACCTTGCTTCTCGTCCCGGATACCTCGCCGCGATTCGGCGTGCCGCCGACGGCGGCCATATAGCGACGGTCGTGGAAGACGCCGGGACCGACGTGTGCCGGATTACCGCGTTGGCCCCGCTGTATTCTCGTGGCGAGCGGAAAGGCTCGTTGGAGGCTCATGGGCATCG
>JANLFZ010000034.1:4936-22491 GCA_024653385.1 Thermoguttaceae bacterium
GTCGCCGCCACCTATCCGGTGCGAAAGGTCGTAGCCGCGGCCCTCGACAGACTGCCTTCCGGCGCGATCGAGATTCGCCTGGTCGATCGGACGGCGGGCCCACCGGACCAACCCTTGTGCGTGTACCGCCCTGCGGACGCCCCGGGCGAGACGTCCGTCGATGGGGCCACCGGCGCGGATCGCACCGCGGGGCCGGTCCACGAGGCCGAGATCAGGCTGGCCGATCGAACCCTTGTCGCGGTCGCCAGCGCGATGCCGGGGTACGGCCGCGCGCACCGCGGGTGGGGCCCGTGGGCGGCCCTGGCGGTCGGGTTGGCCGTGACCGCCCTGGTGGTCGTTCAGCTCACCAGCGAGGGGATTCAGCGCGTGCGCCTCATGGCGGCCAACTCCGCGCTGCAAGCCGAGATGACCCAACGCCGCCGCGCCGAGGCGCAACTGCGCACCGCCCACGACGAACTGGAAGTCCGCGTCGCGCAGCGCACCGCCGACCTCGCCCGGGCCAACTCGGCCCTCGAACTGGCCAAGGTCGCCGCCGAGAGCGCCAGCCGCGCCAAGAGCGTCTTTCTGGCCAACATGAGCCACGAAATCCGCACGCCGATGAATGCCATCCTCGGCATGACGGAACTCGTGCTCGGCACGCCCCTTACGCCCGAGCAGCGGGACTATCTTCTGGTGGTCCAGGAGTCGGGCGAGGCCCTGCTGAGCCTGATCAACGACATTCTCGACCTCTCGAAGATCGAGGCCGGCAAGCTCGCGCTCGACGCATCGCCGTTCGACCTGCCGGAAAGCCTCGGCGACATGGTCAAATCGTTGGGCATCCGCGCGGGCAAGCAGGGGCTCGAACTGGTCTGCCACGTGTCGCCCGGCGTGCCCCGGGCCGTCGTCGGCGACCAATACCGGCTTCGGCAGATCGTCGTCAACCTGG
Organism: Thermoguttaceae bacterium; assembly: GCA_024653385.1. Classification (GTDB taxonomy): domain Bacteria; phylum Planctomycetota; class Planctomycetia; order Pirellulales; family Thermoguttaceae; genus JANLFZ01. The sequence goes on from JANLFZ010000034.1 coordinate 5,862, forward strand.
TGGGCAATGCGATCAAGTTCACCGAATCGGGAGAGGTCGTCGTCGAGGTCTGGCCCGAGTCCGAAGACGCCGAATCGGTCGTCCTGCACTTTTCCGTGTCCGATACCGGCATGGGAATCCCCAAGGAGAAGCAGAAGGCGATCTTCGAGATGTTCGAGCAGCTCGACTCGGCGACCACGCGCCGCCACGGGGGCACGGGCCTGGGGTTGGCGATCTGCTCGCGCCTGGTGGACCTGATGGGAGGACGCATCTGGGTCGAGAGCGAGGTGGGGCACGGCAGCACGTTTCATTTCACGGCCCGTTTCCTCCGCGCGCACCAGCCGCTTGCCGCCCCCGCGGCCGACACGGTGGCCCTGCGCGGGGTGCGCGCGCTGGTGGTCGACGACAACGCGACCAACCGCCGCATTCTGACCGAGGAACTGGCGAACTGGGGGATGCGTCCCGAGGCGGTCCCGGGGGCGTTGGCCGCCCTGGGCCTCTTGCGCCAGGCGCAGGCGGCCGGCGATCCCTTCCGCCTGGTGCTCACCGACGCCCACATGCCGGAAATCGACGGGTTCGGGCTGGTCGAACGCATGCGCCAGGCAGGGGAGTTCGGCAGCGCGGTCGTGATGATGCTCACCTCGGGAGATGCCCCGGACGACATGGCCCGATGCCGGCGACTGGGCATCGCGGCGTATCTGATCAAGCCGATCAAGCAGTCGGAGCTGTTCGATGCGATTGGGACGGCCCTCGGCATCAACGCCCCGGAGGACCACCGCCTGGAGACGGCCCTAGCGCCCGCGCCGCGCCCGGCACGCCCGCTCCGCATCCTCCTGGCCGAGGACAGCCTCGTGAACCAGAAGCTTGCCGTGGCGTTGCTCGAGAAGCAAGGCCACCAGGTGTTCGTGGCCAACAACGGCCGCGAGGCCGTCGAGGCATGGAAAGCGGACCGATTCGACGTGGTGCTCATGGATGTCCAGATGCCCGAGATGGATGGCTTCGAGGCCGCGGCCGCCATTCGAAGGGCGGAAGAGCCCTCGGGCCGACGCACGCCGATTCTCGCCATGACGGCCCACGCACTGAAAGGCGACCGCGAACGCTGCCTTGCGGCGGGAATGGACGGCTACATCGCCAAGCCCATCCATGCCCGACAACTCTGCGAAACGATCGAGGCCGCGGCCGGCGTGTCTGCCGCGCCGCCCGCTCCTTCGGTCTTGCCGGACGACGAGGCGCGGCGATGCCGCTGGGCCGAGTTGGAACGGATCGCGGGGGACCCGGCGCTGGCGAAAAGCCTCGTCGACGTGGCGCTTCAGGAATGCCCACGCCAAGTGCAGGCCGTGCGGCAGGCAGTGGCCGATTCGAATCCAGCCGCGCTGTGCGCCGCGGCGCACGCACTCAAAGGGGCCATCCGCTACTTTGGGGATGGGCCCGTGTTCCAGCATGCCGCGCGCCTGGAACAGATGGGCGCCGAGGCCGACCTCGGCGGCGCCCGCGACGAACTGCGGCTCTTGGAGCAGGCGGCCGACGAACTCTTCCACGACCTTGCGGCCGGTGTGCCGCGGTCGAGGCCGTGACGCCGCGCGGGAGACTTGCCGGACGACGGCGCAGCCAGCGTGGAGCCGGACTCCTGGGCAGGGTCACGCCCCGCGTGAACGGGACATGGCCCGCTGCATGGCCGCGCCCATGTCGGCAGGGCTTTCGGCGACGACGATCCCGGCGGCTTCCATCGCGGCGATCTTCTCAGCGGCGGTCCCCTTGCCGCCGGCGATGATCGCGCCGGCGTGCCCCATGCGTTTGCCGGAAGGCGCCGCGCGCCCGGCGATGAACGCGGCCACGGGCTTGCGCATGTGCCGGCGCACGTACTGGGCCGCCTCTTCCTCGGCCGTGCCGCCGATCTCACCAATCAGCAGTACGCCTTCGGTCTGGGGGTCGTCGTTGAACCTCTCCAAGAGTTCGACGAACGACGTGCCCACGATCGGATCGCCACCCAATCCCACGCAGGTCGATTGCCCCAACCCCAGGCTCGTGAGCTGCCACACCGCCTCGTACGTGAGCGTGCCGGAGCGGCTGATCACGCCGATCGGGCCGCGGCGGTGGATGTAGCCCGGCATGATGCCGATCTTGCACTCCTCGGGCGTGATTACGCCGGGGCAGTTCGGGCCGACCAGCACCGACGCGCCATGGCGCAGGGCGTCGTAGGCCCGAACCATGTCGAGCACGGGAATGCCCTCGGTGATCGCCACGATCACGCGCAGGCCCGCGTCGGCGGCCTCCAAAATGGCGTCCGCGGCAAAGGCCGGCGGCACGAAAATCATCGTCGCGTCGGCCCCGGTCTTCTCGACGGCCTCTTCGACGGTGTCGAACACGGGCACGCCCTCGACCGTCGTGCCGCCCTTGCCGGGCGTCACCCCGCCGACGACCTTGGTGCCGTATTCGAGGCACTGCCGCGTGTGGAACAGCCCGGCGTTGCCGGTGATGCCCTGGCAGAGGACCCGGGTGTTCTTGTCGATGAGGATGCTCACGCGATGGACTCCCAAGGCAAGGGATGTGCCTGCCGGCTGGTCTCGGGCGACGATCACGGTCGGCTTTTCGCCGCCGCCACCACCTTTCTTGCCGCGTCGGTCAGGCCGTCGGCGGCCATGATGTCCAGCCCGCTCTCGGCCAGCATGCGCCGGCCGGCCTCGACCTCGGTCCCCTCGAGGCGCACGACCAGGGGAACGCGGAAGCCGACCGACCGGTATGCCGCCAGAATCGCCTCGGCAATCGTGGTGCAGCGCATGATGCCGCCGAAGATGTTCACCAGGACCGCGCGCACGTTCTGGTCGTCCAGGAGGATGCGGAATGCCTCGGTCACCTGGTGGACGTTGGCCCCGCCGCCCACATCGAGGAAGTTCGCCGGCCGGCCCCCGTGGAGCTGGATGAGGTCCATGGTCGCCATCGCCAACCCGGCCCCGTTGACCAGGCAGCCGATGTTCCCGTCGAGCTTCACGTAGCTCAGCCCCTCCTCGGCCGCGCGGATCTCGGCGGGCTGCTCCTCGGCCAGGTCGCGCAGGCCCACCAGGTCGGCGTGGCGGAACAGGGCATTGTCGTCGAACGTCATCTTCGCGTCGAGCGCCAACAGGTCGCCCTCGGCGGTCAGCACCAGCGGATTGATCTCGACCAGGCTACAGTCGCGCGCGACGAACACTCGGCACAGGGCCTTCATGAACTGCTCGGCCTTGCGGACCGTCGGGCCCGCAAGCCCCAGTTTCTTCGCCAGTTTTCTCGCCTGGTAGCTCGCCAGGCCGACATCGGGATGGAACGGCTCGCGGAAGATACGCTCGGGCGTTGCGGCGGCCACCTGTTCGATTTCCACGCCTCCCTCGGCCGAGGCGATCAAGACCGGCCTCTTCGCGTTCCGATCGACCACGATGCCGAGATACAACTCGCGCGCGATATGGCATCCCTGCTCGACGAGCACCCGGCGCACGACCTGCCCTTGCGGCCCGGTCTGGACCGTCACCAGGGTATGGCCCAGCAGGTTGCGGGCCGCCTGCTCGGCCTCGGCCGCGCTGCGCACGACTTGCACGCCGCGTTGCTCGGGCACTTCCTTGACCATGCCCTTGCCGCGGCCGCCGGCGTGGATCTGCGACTTGACCACTGCCACGCCCCCGCCGAGTTGGTGAAAAGCGCTGGCCACGTCCTGCGGCGTATCGGCCACAATGCCCCGCGGAACCGTTACCCCCGCGTCGCGGAGGACTTGCTTGGCTTGGAATTCGTGGATCTTCATCAAGGGCCCTGACGAACCGCCTCAACGCGCCTTGCCAATGAGCTTCTTCAGTTGCGGCCACGGTCGGGCGTTGGCCACGTCGTCCTTGGTCAAACCGCCGCGCCGCGCCTGGAGCACGCCGTACCGCAGGACGTCCAGTCCGGTTATCGTATGCGCGTCGGTCGAAATGACAACCGGAACGCCGAGTTTCTTCGCCGCGGCGCAGGCCACGTCGTCCAGATCCAGACGCGACGGATGGGCGTTCAGCTCCATGAGCTTGCCGTGGTCCCGCGCCGCCTGAAGCACGGCGTCGAGGTCGATCTCGTAGGGCTTGCGCTTGTTGAGCAGCCTGCCGGTGGGGTGCGCGATCGCCCAGACATGAGGGTTCTTGAGCGCCCCGATCACCCGCTCGGTGATCCGCTCGCGCGACTGGTTCTGGCCGAAGTGGACGCTGGCCACGACCCAATCGGCCTTGGCGAGCACCTCGTCGGGCAAGTCCAAGCCGCCGGACTCGAGGATATCGACCTCGACGCCCTTGAGCAGCGTGAACCCCCTAAGCCGCTTGGAAAGCCGGTCGATCTCGGCCCATTGCGCCAGGAGCCGGTCGGCCGAGAGCCCGTTGGCGATCGTGGCGCGCTTCGAGTGGTCGGTGATCGCCAGGTACTTCAGCCCACGCTGGCGTGCCGCCTCGACCATCTCTTCGATCGTGGCCGCGCCATCGGACCAGGTGCTGTGGGCGTGGAGATCGCCGCGCAGATCGTCCAGCTCGACCAGGCGCGGAAGCTGGCCGGCCGCGGCCCAGTCGAACTCGCTGCGGGCCTCGCGCAATTCGGGCGCGATCCACGGCAGGCCCACGGCCGCGTAGACCTCCTCCTCGGTGCGGCCGGCGATGAGCTTCTCGCCGCGGAACACGCCGTACTCGTTGATCTTCAGCCCGCGGTCCTTGGCCATTCCGCGGAGCACCACGTTGTGGGCCTTCGAGCCGGTGAAGTACTGTAGCGCCGCGCCGAACGATTCGGCCGGCACCACGCGGAGATCGACCTGGAGGCCGAACTGAAGGCGGACCGACATCTTCGTGTCGCCCCGGGCCAACACGTCCGCCAGCGCCGGATACGTGGCGAAGCGGTCCATCACCTTCGCCGGATCGGAGGCCACCACCAACAGGTCGAGATCGCCCACGGTGTCCTTGCCGCGGCGGTAGCTGCCGGCGAATTCCATCTGGTCGATCGCGTCGCACTCGGCCAGGTGCTCGCGGAGCGTCGCGGCCACCTGGTCCGCCTCGGACCAGTACACCCGCTGCTCGGCCTGCGCGGCGATCTCGAGCCCCTGGAGGATCGCCGTCTCGGTCTTCGCGCCGAATCCCTTGAGTTCCCTGACCCGGTGGGCCTCGCACGCCTTGCGGAGCTGATCGAGGTTCGAGATGCCCAGTTCGTGGTACAAGGTCGAGGCCCGTTTGGGCCCCAGACCGGGCACGCGCAGGATCGCCAGCACCGAGGCGGGAATCTGCGCCAATAGCTCGTCGAGCATCGGCAGGCTGCCCGTGCGGACCAACGTCGAGATCTTCTCGGCCAGATCGGCCCCGATGCCCTGGATCTCGGTCAGCTTCGTCCCGTCCGACTCGACAATCGCCGCGACCGACTGGGCCAGATCGTGGACGGTCCGCGCCGCGTTGCGGTACGCGCGCACGCGGAACGGGTTGGCCCCCTGGAACTCCAAGAGGTCGGCCACCTGCTCGAACACGGCGGCGATTTCGGCGTTGGTCATACCCTAGATTCTACGCGCAAGGGCAAAAACCCGCCACTGCCGCCACGCGGCGAGTACGCATGGCGCCCTCCGAGGCGGCCGGCCCCGGGAACTCCGGAAGCCCGGGACTTGTCCCGTGCGCGGGCACGCCGTTACGATAGGATGGTCGCAACCGTTCACGGGGACCGTCCCATTCCCGCGGCGAACGAGCGCGAAAATGGGACTTTCCCGTTCGGGCGTCCGCCAGGAGGACTTGATCGTGCAACCCACCAAAGAGCTTGCCGACGAGTTGTTTCGCGAGGAGGTACTCCGGGCGAGGGCGATGCGGCCGGAGGACAAACTGCTGGCCGGGGCTCGGTTGTTCGATTTGGCCTGCCGGGTCACGAAGGACGGCATCCGGCACGCCTACCCCGACGCGGACGAGGTCAGGGTCCGAGAGATTCTCCAACAGCGGCTTGCACTGGCCCGGCGGCTGGAGGAGACGTCATGACCGCGGACGAAGCCGCCTTGGCCGTGATCGAGGCCCTCGAGGCGCTTCAGATTCCGTACCTCCTGAGCGGCTCGTTCGCAAGCGGTTACTACGGGATTCCGCGGTCTACCCACGACGCGGATTTCGTCGTCGAGTGGAAAGGGAAATCGATCCGGTCGCTCATGGATCGCCTGGGGCCGCGATTTCGCCTGGATCCCCAGATGTCCTTCGAGGCCGTCACCGGCACGAGGCGGTTCATTGTTCACGCCGAGGGGAACGACTTCGAGGTCGAGTTGTTCCAGCTCTCCGAGGACCCGCACGACCAAGAGCGGTTCCGCCGTCGCCGGACGGTGCCCTTGTTGGGTCGTCACGTGCATTTGCCAACCGTGGAAGACGTGGTCGTCACGAAAGTCCGCTGGCTGATGGCCACGAGGCGGTCCAAGGACCGCGAGGATGCTCGCAGCGTGATCGCGGTCTGCGGCGAGAGCATCGACTGGGATTACGTGTACTCTTGGTGCGACCGCCACGGTACCCGGGAGTTGCTCGACGAAATCCGACGCTCGATCCCGCCGATTTAAACCCCCGTTGGCACAAGCGAGACAGGCGAGTCACGGCGCGCTTACGGTCTTGGGAACCGTCGACGGGCTGCGGTTTACCCTAATCGGTCCGCAACCCCAAGCCGAGACCGGCCTCCCACCGCAGCTCCACCGGATCGCCGACCCCGGCCCCGAGTCGCTCCGCGGCGCTGCCGCCGACCACCGCCAGCTCCAGCCGGTCGCTCGATCCGACCAGGGCGACGAGCGTCCCCGGCGGGCGATCGCCGTAGGTCCGCGAAAGCCCCTCGACGCGGCCTTCCCGGCAACGAACGATCGCGCGGTCCCATGCCCAATGGTCGGCGAGCATCGCCCGGGTGATATCGGTGATCAGGTTGCCGAACCCATCGATCCAGAGGACCGAGCCGTCGATGCCGTCGGGCCGCTGGCGGACCTCGGGCCAGTCGAGCATCACCAGGCGGTCTTGCGGCACGCCCAGGCGGTCGGGGTCCAGCCCGAGGCTGAGCCGGGCGGCCACCGGGGCGAGGATGTCGCGCCCGTGGAACGTCGCCGACACGTCGGGGAGCCAAAAGCCTGGCTCGGTCAGTCGCACGATCTTCGAGGGCCGCGTGCGCGCGGCCAGCCGGCTCAACAGGCCGTTGTCGGGCGCGAGAAACCGCTGCCGCCCGATCTCGGCCAGCACGAGGCCGCGTTCGGTACCCACGCCCGGATCGACCACGGCGACGTGGATCGTCCCCTCGGGGAATCGCTCGGCCACGTCGTCCAGCACGATCGCCGCATAGCGAACGTCCTGCGGCGGCACGGCGTGCGTAATGTCGACGACCGTTGCGGCGGGATTGATCGAGAGCACCACCCCTTTCATGGCCGCCACGTAGGGGCTGCCCACGCCGAAGTCGGTCGAAAGGGTGAGGATGGGCATCTCACAGTTCCTGGATCAGCTCCAGGCAAAGCTGCTGCACGCGCGACGGGTTGACGTTCGGGTTGCGCTTCTTGGCCTGGCCCACCAGTCCGCCCACCGCCTTGAGTCGCCCTCCCTTGAGATCGGCAACGATCTTGGGATTGGCCCGCAGCAACTCGCGGCAGAGGTCCCGAAGATCCGCGTCGTCGACCGGGCGGATGCCCATGGCGGCCATGATCTCGTCGGCCGGCTTGCCGGTCTCGATCATCCCGGCAAGGACCTCGCGCCCGCGGCTGGTTTCGAGCTGACCGCCACGGACTTTCTGGATCAGATCCGCGAGCGCTTCGGCCGATACGGGAAAATGCTCGATGCCGATCTGGCGGTCGTTGAGCGTGCGGAGCACGTCCTGCTGGATCCAGTTGGCGGCCGCCTTGCCGTCGCCGCACCGGTCGGCCAGCGCGACGAAGTAGTCCACCAGCGCCCGGCCTTGGTTCACCAGCACGTCGCTGTCGTAGGGAGTGATGCCGTACGTCGCTTCGAGGCGGGCACGCAACCGGGCGGGCAGCTCGCCGAGCGAGGCCCGCACGCGCTCGACTTCCTCGTCGGTCACCGTGACCGGCACGAGGTCGGGCTCGGGGAAGTAGCGGTAATCGCTCGATTCCTCCTTGGATCGCTGCTCGAAGGTGGCTTGGCGCGACTCGTCCCAGCCCCGGGTCTGCTTGGGCACGTCGCCCAGACGCCGGCCGGTCTCGCGCCACGCTTCGTACTGGCGCTGGGCCTCGTAGGCCAGGGCCCGCTCGACCGCGCGAAAGCTGTTCATGTTCTTCACTTCCACGATCGGCGTGGGGACCGGCCCCTGGGGCGTGTGGACGTGGAGGTTCACGTTCGCGTCGACCCGGAGGCTCCCCTCCTGCATGTTGCAGTCGGAGACGCCCAGGTAGTTCAACAGCAGCTTGAGTTCGGTGAGGAACGCCTTGGCCTCGGCAGGGGACCGCAGGTCGGGCTCGGTGACGATCTCCAACAGCGGCGTGCCGGCGCGGTTCAGGTCGATGCGGCTGTCGGCCTTGCCGGCCTGCTCGTCGTGCATACTCTTGCCCGCGTCCTCTTCGAGATGGGCGCGGAGGATGCCGATCCGCTTGGTCTCGAACCGGCCCTTGGGGTCGCTGATCACCAAGCCCCCGTGCCGGCTCATGGGCAGATCGTACTGGCTGATCTGGTAGCCCTTGGGCAAGTCGGGATAGTAGTAGTTCTTGCGGTCCCACTTGGTCATGCGCGGGATCTCGCATTCCAGGGCCAAGGCCGCCTTGAGGGCCAGCTCGAACGCCTTGCGGTTCATCACCGGCAGCGAGCCGGGCATGCCGATGCACACCGGGCAGGTCTGCGTGTTCGGCGGGGCCCCGAACTTCGTGCTGCACGCGCAAAACATCTTGCTCTCGGTGAGCAATTGCACGTGGACTTCCAAGCCGATGACGAGATCATAAGGCGGGTCGGCGGAATGGGTCATGGTCGTTGACCGTGTCGTCTCTCTCAGGGGCACCGGTTGCAGTCCGCGCCCAACTTGACGCGCATCATACGCTCGGCACGCCGCGGTAGGGCATGTCGTCCACGGCTGCCGCGGCAGCGAACGCGATCGCAGCTCCAAGGTGGTCCTTGGTCAGCGTCGGATACTCACGCAGGATCGTAGTCTCGTCACCGCCTTCCGCGAGACTCGCCAGCACGGTTCGTAGGGGCACGCGGGTCCCCTTGAAAACCGGTTCGCCTCCACAGATCCTCGGATCGCGGACGATTAGGGAAAACGATGCCATCGGAGCGTCCTCTTCCAAGGTACTCTACGCGACGTCCGCCGCGAGCCGCGGTCTCCGCCTGTGCCAATCCGTCGCCTGTTGGAACCGGTGCGCCGCGCGAAGCAGCCGCTCCTCCTCGAACGGCGGCGATTGCAGGTGCAGCCCGATCGGCAGACCCCCGCGGCTGAACCCGCAGGGGACCGAGATTCCCGCGATGCCCGCTAGGTTCGTGCTTACCGTGTAGAGGTCGAACAGGTACATTGCCAGCGGATCGTCGATCTTCGCGCCGAGGGGGAAGGCTGGGGTCGGGGTGACTGGGCCGGCGATCAGGTCCACCTCGCCGAACGCCCGGTCGAAGTCGTCGCGCACCAGGCGGCGGACCTTGAGGGCCTTGAGGTAATAAGCGTCGTAGTAGCCCGCGCTGAGGGCATACGTGCCCAGCATGATGCGGCGCTTGACCTCGGGTCCGAAGCCCTCGGAGCGGGTCTTGCGGTACAGCCGCACCAGGGCGTTGTCGAGCGCGTCCAGGCCGGCCTCGTCGCCCGCCTGTTCCAGGCATTTTCGCTGGGCCTCCAACTCGGCCACCATCGCCCGCTGGTCGGTCCGGTAGCCGAAGTGGACGCCGTCGTAGCGGGCCAGATTGCTCGATGCCTCGCAGGGGGCAATGATGTAGTACGTGGCCACCGCGTACTTCGAGTGCGGCAGCGAGATCCACCTCACCGCGGCGCCCAGCGATTCGAACACACGGATCGCCTCGCGCACCGCGGCCTCGACCTCGCCGTCGAGCCCCTGGTCGAAGTGTTCGCGCACCAGGCCGATGCGCAGGTTCTCCAGCGGCTGGCCGAGGGTTTCGGTGTATCGGGGCACGGGCAGGTTGACCGAGGTCGAGTCGGCCGGGTCGTAGCCGGCCAGCACTTCGAGCAAGAGGGCCGCGTCTTCGGCCGTCCACGCCAAGGGGCCGATCTGGTCGAGGCTGCTGGCGAAGGCGACCAGGCCGTAGCGGCTCACGCGGCCGTAGGTGGGCTTCAGTCCCGTGATGCCGCACAGGGCGGCCGGCTCGCGGATCGACCCGCCCGTGTCGCTTCCGACCGAAAGCGGGCTCATCGAGGCGGCCACGCAGGCCGCCGCCCCACCGCTCGAGCCGCCAGGGATGCGTGTGAGATCCCACGGGTTGCGCGTCGGGCGAAAGGCCGAGTTCTCGGTCGAGCCGCCCATGGCGAACTCGTCCATGTTCGTCTTGCCGACGAGCACCGCGTCGGCGGCCTTGAGGCGGGAAATCACGGTGGCGTCGTACGGCGGGCGGAAGCTCTCGAGCATGCGCGAGGCACAGGTGGTGGGCTCGCCCCGCGTGCAAAGCACGTCCTTGACGGCCACGGGAAGCCCTCCCAGTCGCCCGACCGGATCGCCGCCGCGCCGCTTGCGGTCGATCGCCTCGGCCTGGGCAAGCGCCGACTCGCGGTCCACGCGCAGAAACGCCCCGACCTGCCCGTCGTGCAATTCGATCCGCCGCAAAAAAGCCTCGGTGATCGCTGCCGAAGTCACGTCGCCCGAGGCGAGCTTCGCCAAGAGGGCGGTGGCGGTCAGATCGGTCAAGGACATGGTGGCTCCATGTCGGGCGCGGGTGGGCTACGTCTCGCCGAGGACGGCCGGCACCAGATAGCACTCGGCGTCGCGGTGGGGGGCGTTGGCCAGGGCCTCCTCGCGCGGCAGGCTCGGCCGGCACTCGTCGGCCCGGAACACATTCGTCACGTCGCGCGGGTGCGCCATCGGCTCGATGTCGTTGGTGTCGACCTCGTTGAGCAGATCCATGTAATCGAGGATGGCCCCGAGTTGGACCGTCATCTTGTCCAACTCCTCTTCAGACAGCAACAGCCTGGCCAAGAGGGAGACTTTCTCGACTTCGGCGCGGGAGATCGCCATCGTCCGACCCGGGATGAGAAGCGGCTACTCGCCTTTCTTGCGCTTCCGCTTGCGGACCTTGTAACCTTGGGCGATCAGCTCTTCGACCTTGGGCTTCTTGGGCTGCTTCTCTTGAGCCGACTCGACCTTCGCCTTCTCCTGGCCCGGCAGAGGGGGAAGCTTGAACGGCGCGCTGCGCACGACCCGCGTGACCGCCCCACTGCGGAGGCATTTCGCGCACACCCGAACCCGCTTGTGCGTGCCATTGGGCGTGCTGATGCGCACGGTGCGGAGGTTGGGTTTGAATTGCCTCCGGCTGATGCCAGTGATCTTCGTACCCACCCCACCGAGGTATTTCGCGCGACCGCGGGTTGTCACGGTATTGCCGACCACGGGCTTTTTCCCGCACACCTCACACACTTGAGCCATCCCAGTCTCCCTCAGCGCAGACCTGATCGCGTCGTCAAGAACGTCAATATACCGGTCACACGGCCCGACGCAAGGGTGTTCAGACGATCGGGCGATCGGGCCAATCGGGCGATTCGGCACCGGCGCTTTCTGGAGAAGATCCCAGGCCGAAGCCCGGGAAGCGGGTTTCTCCCACGGTGACCATCGGCCAAAGACCGGGCAGGGGTGTTGACACCGCCACCTCGGGGAAGCAAGAATCAAGAGCCGATTTATCCCAGCAATCGGCATTCTTCCTCCTTTTTTCTAGCGGGAGATGTGGGCGTGAGAACCATGGCGCGACGCGATGGTCGGTGTTCGGTCGGCTCGCCACGGCGCGAACCGGGTAGCGTGTGGATGGCGACGACAATCCTCGCCGTCTTGGCCGTACTCGTCGGGGGTTGCGGCAAGTCCGCCGGCCAAGGTCGTCGAGAAGCCGGCCCCCGCGCCGGCGCCGCCTCCTCCTCCCCCGCCCCCCGCGCCCGTCGCCCTGGGCGACCTCGCGCCCGTGACGCTCCAACCGGGCGCCACGGCAACGGTCAAGCTCCAGGTCAACCGCGGCGGCCACACCGGGCCGGCCCAATTCCAGGTCACCGGACTGCCGGAAGGCGTCAGTTCCAAGTGCCCGGATCTGCCCGCCGACAAGACCGAGGGCCAGTTGGAACTCGCCGCCGATCTGAAGCTGGGCGACAAGGAAACCAAGGCAAAAGTCAAGGTGGCGGTCAAGGTGGGCGCGGGCCAGGCCGAGAAGAGTCTCGACTTGACGATTCCGAAGGTCTTCGTGCCTGCCTTCCAACCGGCCAAGGAAGTCTTGCTCCAACCCGGCGGCAACGCGGCGATCGAGCTTGTGGTCAACCGCAACGAGTTCCGGGGTCCGCTCGATCTTCGCGTCGAGGGGACTCCGCCGAAGGTGACGGCCAAGGTCGGTCGGCTCGAGGCGAACGGAAGCTCCGTAAAGCTCCAGCTTGCCGCGGCGCCCGACGCGCCCGACGTGAAGCAGCCGGTGCGGGTGGTCGGCACGGTGGTGGGCCGTACCGTGGCCGTCGAGGTGCCCGTGCGCATCGACCGCACGCCGTTTCGGGTGCAGGCGTTCCGCGTGGTGACGCTCGAACCGGGCGAGAAACGCAAGATCGAGTTGCCCATCGAACGGCGAAGCTACCTTGGGCCTTTGGAGTTCGAAGCCTTGGAACTGCCCGAGGGAGTGCGCATCGCCCGCGCCACCGTGAGCCCGGACCAGAAGTCGGTGGCCTTGGAGGTGGTGGCGGACGAAAACGCCAAAGAGCGGGTGCGCACGGCCCGGATCCATGCCAAGGGAGGCTCCCTCGCGCGGTCCGAGCCGATCGTCATTCGTGTTCGCCGCGAGGGCGAGGGGTTCTTGCCCCGCGAGATGCTCAACGATCCTCTGTTGCGCCGCGGTTCGTTCGGCGGGCGTCTGACGGCCAAGAGCAAGCGTGCCCTGTTGGAGGCGTACGGCGGCACGCCCGAGTCCGAGGCGGCGGTGATGCGCGGCCTGAAATGGCTGGCCGCGCACCAGCAGCCCGACGGCCGCTGGTCGCTGAAAGCCTACGACACCGACATCGAGAACTGCGACTGCCGCGACGCCAAGTTCGAGGAGAAAGTCGTCGACGAGGACGTGGCCGGCACGGCGTTCGGCGTGCTTCCCTTCCTGGGCGCCGGCGTGGCCATCGACCGCAGTCCCGAGGAGCCGAAGGAACTGGCCGAATACCAGTCGCGCGTCCAGCATGCCATCGAGTTCATCGTCCGAAGCCAGAGCGTCAGCAAGGAGGACCCGCTTAAGGACGGCCGCTTGAGCGGGAACATGTACGCGCACGCGGCGGCCACGATCGCGCTGTGCGAGGCGTACGGGCTGTCCGGCGACCGGTGGAAGGATCGCCTCCTGGTGCCCACGCAAAAGGCGATCCGCTTCATCGCCCAAGCCCAGCACAAAAACGGCGGCTGGCGCTATGCCCCGCGCCAGGAAGGCGACATGTCGGCCGTGGCCTGGCAGTTTCTGGCGATTCGTTCGGGGCAGCTTGCGGGCATGATGATCGGCAGCGATCCGCTGGTGCGGGCCGAGCGGTTCGTCGATTCGTGCGCCGCCGGCCCCGAAGGCGCCGAAAAATCGCAGTACTGCTACCAGCCCGGCGAAAAACCCAGGATCTCGTTGACGGCGGCCGGGTTGTTGACCCGGCAATACCTCGGCCGATGGAAAAAGGACCATCCTGATCTGGCCGCCGGGTGCAAAGAGATCATGAAGAACCTGCCCCCCGAGTCCGGCAGCGACCTGGGGCCGATCTACTACTACTATTACGCCACCCAAGTGCTGCACCACATGGAAGGCGAGGATTTCGATCTCTGGAACGCCCGCATGAGGGAACACCTGATCCGCACCCAGGTCAAGACCGGGCATCGGACAGGGAGTTGGAACCCGAACGGGGTCGATCACGGGGCCGCGGGGGGGCGGCTGTATGCGACGGGCATGGCCCTGATGACCCTGGAGGTCTACTACCGGCACTTGCCGATGTACCGCACGGTCCAGAAAAAGGCGCGGCGGTCGATCGACCCCTTCGCGCCGGCGGAAACGCTGGAATAGCGGCGCCTGTTGTCTTTTCCCGGTCGAACGACGATAATGGGGCTATGGTCCCGACCACGCACGGGGCCAAACGCCGCCGGGAGAGAAGGGGGAACTTCGGTGCTCAAGCCGGTTCGGCTCATCGTTGTGGCGCTGGCGGGTATCCTCTCGTTAGGACCGCGCGCCGTGGCCCAAGAGGTCATGGTGGTCACTCCGGGGGCGGCCGGTCCGGTGGTGAAGGTCGAAAGCACGCCGACCCAGCCCAACCCCAGCGCCGAACCCGGCAAGTCCGGGCGGCGCCTGGGGCCTGACGGCAAGCCGATGGGCGAGCCGGGCAAACCCCCGGTCGAACCGGCGAAGGACGCCAAGCCCGGCGAGGCCAAGCCCGGCGATTCCAAGGCCGAGGAGCCTCCCAGCATCTCGCGGCCCGCCAAACCGCCCAAACCGCCGGATCCCAAGGAGCTTGCGGTCCGCCCCGACGCCCAGGGCCGGTTGAGCTTCAATTTTCGCGGGCAGCCCTGGCCGGCCGTGCTCGAATGGCTGGCCGAGGTCTCGGGCATGAGTCTCGACTGGCAGGAACTGCCCGGCGACTTCCTCAATCTCAGCACCCAGCGGACCTACACGGTCCGCGAGACCCGCGACCTCATCAACCGCCACCTTCTGGCCCGAGGCTACACGCTCTTGACCCAGGGCGAGGTCCTGTCGGTGGTGAACATCAAGAAGCTCAATCCGGGGCTGGTGCCGCGGGTCGAGCCCGAGCAGCTCGCCACGCGCGACCCCTACGAGTTCGTCAAGGTCTCGTTTCCGCTCGACTGGATGGTCGCCGATTCGGCCGTCGAGGAACTCAAGCCGATGCTCAGCCCGAACGGCAAGCTCACCGCGCTGCGCGCGACCAACCGCATCGAAGCGATGGATGCCGTGGTGAACCTTCGGGAAATCCATGCCTTGCTCAACGCCGAACAATCGAACCAGGGGCAAGAGCGATTGGTGCGCGAGTTCGTGCTCGAGCACGCCCGGGCCACCGACGTTCACGAGCAACTTCGGGCGCTGGTGGGCCTCGAGACGCCGCCGAGCGGCCCGATGCGGGGGCCGGGCGGTCCGGGACAGCCCTCTCCCGAAATGCAGCAGCGCATGATGATGATGGTCCAAGGCGGCCCGGGCGGACCTCAGCCGCAACCCCAGCCCGGCCAGCCCCAACCCGGCGCCCAGCTCAAGGCCCGGGCCGAGGTTTACCTGGTCGTCAATGCCCGCAAGAACAGCATCATCGCCGTGGCCCCGCCCGACAAGATGGCGATCCTGGCCGAGGCGGTCAAGCGCCTCGATGCGCCCTTGGACCGCGACGCCTCGCTCTCGACCACGATGAACCGGGTCCACGTGTACCGGTTGGCCTCGATCGACCCCGAGGCGATCGTCAAGACCCTCGAGGAGCTGGGCAATCTCGATCCGACGACGCGGCTTCAGGTCGACAAGAAGAACCGCGCGATCGTGGCCAATGGCCCGCCCTGGGACCACGTGATGATCCGCGCGGTGGTCCAGAAACTCGACGGCAGCGAGCGGCAATTCGAGGTCATCCAACTGCGGCGCCTGCCGGCCGACTATGTGGCCGGCACGATCGAGTTCATGATGGGAGGCGAAAAGCCCAAGGAAAACCGGCGATCGTCCTACTACTACCCCTTCGACTTCTTCGGGCAAGACCGCCGCGGCCAATCCGACGAGAGCCAGAGCAAGTTCCGCGTCGAGGCCGATGTCGAGAACAATCGGCTCTTGTTGAAGGCCAACCCGATCGAGCTGGAAGAGGTCAAACAGCTTCTGGTCAAGCTGGGGGAGATGCCCGCCGGAGCGGGACGCGGGTCGACCGTGCGCACGCTCGATCTGCCGCCGGGCCAACAGACCGACGAGCTGTTGGAGCGGATCCGGCGCCGCTGGCCCGGCATCGCCCCCAATCCGCTGGTGCTTCCGCCTCCCAGCGAAGACGACGAACCGGCCGAGCACCCGAGGCACAAGGACAACGAGAAACCGAAGCCCTCGGCCGGCCCGGGAGGCAAGACGCCCGAGATGAAGCCGCGCACGGCCGGCCCGACGCCTTCCGTGCCCGAGGCGCCTGTGGTGGCGATGGTTCCGATCGACCAGGGCGCGGCGGACGAGGCCGAACCGTCCGACCCGGCCGACGCGCCGGGCCGCGCCGAGCCGGAGAGTGCCTGGCGGGCCTCGGAGCCGGACCCTGGCCCTCGGGTCCGGCGTGGGGCGTCGGCGTCCGCCCGATCCCCCGCGACGGAAAGCCCCGGCGATACCCGGCAACCCCAGGGCTCTCCGCCGCCGGTCACCGTAACCCGCGGCCCCGACGGCCGGCTGATCGTGTCGTCGTCCGACACCGAGGCGCTCGACCGGTTCGAGGACCTGGTGGCGCAATCGGCCCCCGCGTCGCCGAACGACTTCCGGATCTTCAAGCTTCAGTACGCGTGGGCTTCGGGGGTGGCGACGATCTTGCGCGACGTGTTCAAGGAGGAGAAGAAGGAAGAGCGGCGTTCCCCCTGGTACTG
>JANLFZ010000359.1 GCA_024653385.1 Thermoguttaceae bacterium
ACTTTCTCTTGGACAAGAAGTCCGAAGCCAATGTCGGGCTGAAGGCCGAGGCCCAGCGCCTGCTGGGGCAGATGCCTCGACAGGGAAAGGAACTCTACGAGTTGCGCTACGGTGCCCGCGCGCGCCAGATGCTCCGCGACGCGGCAACGGCGGGCGATCCGAGCGGACTGGCCGAAGTCTCGCGGCGCTACTTCCACACGCAGGCCGGCTACGAGGCGACCCTGCTTTTGGGGCTTTATCATCTGGATCGGGGAAGCCCCTTGGCCGGCGCCCTGACGCTTAAACGCCTGCGCGAGGTGCCCGAAGCGGCCGAGCAGTTCGAGCCTGGCCTGTCGGTGGCGATGGCGGCCTGCTGGCTGCGCGCGGGCTTCCCCGACAGTGCCAAGGCGATCCTCGACGCGGTCCGGCAGAAGTACCCGAAGACCAGCCTGCAAATCGCCGGCGCCGAGACCGCGTTGGCGGGCGATCCGACACGTCTGATCGGCTCGAATCCCGCGGTGGGCGCCGGGTCGGCCGACGCTTCGTCTTGGGGCATGTTCCGCGGCAACGCCGCGCGCAATGCGTCGGCGTCGGGCGGCGGGCCTCTCTTGAGCGTGGCCTGGCGCGTGCCCACGACCGAGCATCCCCACGTCGAAGAGCTGGTCACCCAGATTTCCAGGTCGTACCGCCAGCGCGACGAGTGGGCCCTGCCCGCGCTGCACCCCCTGGTCGTCGGCGACACGGTGCTCCTGCGCACGGTGCGGAACCTGGTGGCGGTCGACTTCGTCACGGGGAAACTCCTTTGGGAAGTGCCCACGGACGATCCCTTCGAGGCGCCTAACGACTCGCCGGTCGAATCGCCGTTCTTTCAGCCTCAACAACCCGACCTGCGGTTCGGGCTCCGCTACCGTCTGTGGGGCGATGCGACCTACGGCACGCTCAGCAGCGACGGGGAGAGGGTGTTCGCGGTCGAGGACCTGTCGCTGGACCTGAGCCCGTCGCCGTCGCAGAACTTCGCGTTCAACCCGCGCGAAACCCGACCCGACCCGCGCGCCTTTAACCGGTTGGCCGCGTACGACATTCGCACGGGGAAACTGGTCTGGCACGTGGGCGGATCGCCCGAGGAGCCGGGGTTGCCGCTTGCCGGCACGTTCTTCCTCGGGCCGCCGTTGCCCCTGACCGGACAGCTCTACGTGCTGGCCGAGGCGAAGAGCGAGATCCGTCTGTTGGTCCTGGACGCGAGGACGGGGACGCTCCAGTGGACGCAGCAACTGGCCGTGGTGGATCAAGACCGCGATGTCCTCTTCGACCCGCTGCGGCGCATGGCGGGTGTGTCGTGCTCGTATGCCGATGGCGTCCTGGTCTGCCCCACCTCGAACCGGTCCATCGTGGCGCTCGATCTGGCGACACGGTCGCTCGTTTGGGGCTATGCCTACGACGACGAAAAGAACGCCGACGTGCGCCAGGGGCTGTTTTTCGGGGCTCGATCCGTCGGTCTGGAACCCGAGCCGGCGGCCCGCTGGACCGACTCGAGCATCACCCTGGCCGAAGGGAAAGCGATCGTCACGCCGGTCGATGGGGATTTCATCCTCTGCCTGGACCTGATTTCCGGAAAGCTCCTCTGGAAGGCGCCCCGCGAGGACAGCCTCTACGTGGCCTGCGTGTACGACGGGAAGGTGATCGTGGTGGGCCGTCGCGGGGTGCGTGCGTTCGCTCTTGGAGCAGCTCGGGATGGCGCCAACCACGGGGAGGGCGACGCGATCCCGGAACCCGCGTGGGACGGGCGCACCGTCGAGTTCCCAAGCGGCAGCATGCCCAGCGGCACCGGTTTCCTCAGCGAGGGCCTCTATCATGTCCCGCTCAGCGGTGGCGAAGTGCTCGCCATCGACGTGAAATCGGGCACGGCGGCGCGCACGTACCGGTCGCGTCGCGGGGTCGTGCCCGGCAACCTCGTGTGCTGCCGCGGCCGGATCGTGTCGCAGGGAGCCGGCGCCGTCGAGCTGTTCTACCAGCTCGAGACGCTGCGCAAGGCGGTCGAGGGCCGGCTGGCGGACCATCCCGACGATCCCGAAGCGCTGGCCCAGCGCGGAGAGATCTTGTGGGACGAAGGCAAGCTCGACGAAGCGATCGCCTCGCTGCGCCGGGCGTACGAACTGGGCGGCGGCCCACACCATCGCGCGCTGCTTCGGGAGGCCTATCTCGACGGGTTGCGCACGAATTTCGCCACCTATCGCGCCAGGCTTTCCGAGATCGAGACGCTCCTGGACGAGCCCCAGCACCAGAAGGCGTACCTGCGCGTGGTCGCCCAGGGATTGGTCGCGGCAGGCGAGTACCGCCTTGCGATCGATCCACTGGTTCGTCTGATGGCGCTCGACCGGCGCCAGCGCGCGATGGAGCGGCTCGACAAGGTGCATCAGGTGCGCGGCGACCGCTGGATCCAAATCCAACTGGCGGCGATTCGCCAGGCTGCTTTGCCGGACGTCCAGTCGGAGATCGACCGCCTCGCCCGCAGCGAGTTCGACGCGGCGACGAAGAGCGGCGACCCCGAGGCGATCCCCCGGTTTCTCGACTACTTCGGCGGCCTGCCCGTAGCCGACGAGGCCCGGTGGTTGTTGGCCGAGAAGCACCGCCAGGCCGGGCGATACCTCCAGGCCGAGTTGCTCTTGCGCCGGCTGGAACGGTCGTCGGACCGCGCGCAGGCGGCCAGGGCAGCGGCTCGGATGGCCACGATGCTCCGCGAGGCGAACCTGCCCGAGCATGCGGCCCGGGCGTACGCCCGGCTCGCGCGCCACTTCGGCGATGCGGTGTGTTTGGAGGGCAAGACGGGGCGTCAACTGGTCGACGCCCTGCCGGCGGACGACCCCGTCCGAAAACTGCTGGAACCGGACGAGCCCTGGCCTGTGGGAAAAGTCGCCATTGCCAAGGAGCGTCCCAAGACCCCGCTCCCGCCCGCGTTCACGACCGCGGTGGTTGCGACGCCCGAGGGTCGCGGGCAGTACCACGGTGATGTGACCCTCGAGTTGCAGCAGAGCACGCAAAGCCTCGTGGCCCGCAACGGGTGGGGTAGCCAGCTCTGGCAAATGCCCGCCGGCGACCTGATGCGCCAGGCGCGGTTCTCGATCCACGCGGGGTCGGCGCGAGCGGGGTTCCAGGACCATTTGCTCTTGCTGTCGATCGGCTCGGGAATGGTCGCGGTGGACACCTTCCCGACTGCCGGCGGAGGCGTCCCGACGCCCCTGTGGAGCGTGGACACGGATCAGCCCGCGCGGCTTTCCATGCGCGTCGCGGGCGTGGCGAACCGCCGCGCGCTTCAGCCGTTCCCGGTATCGCCGGCCGGCTCTTCGTTCTCCGGGCCTTTGGCCTTGAGCGAACAACTCGTATGCTACCTGCGATTTCACGAACTGTTCGGCGTCGATCCCGCCACGGGACAAACCCTCTGGGTCCGTGAGGACATCCGGCCGGAAAGCACCGTCTTTGGCGACGAGCAGTACCTCTTCGTTCTCCCCGTCGACGAGAGCGTGGCAACGGTCCTGCGGGCCGGCGACGGCACGGTGTTGGGGACGCGGCCCATTCCGCCGGGCCATCAAACCGCGATCGGGCGACTTCTGGTCGTCTGGAACAACGAGGCGGAGACCTCGGGCCGGGAACATGCCGAGCTGTCGGTCGTCGACGCGTGGACCTCCAAACCGATTTGGCCCCCTCGCAAGTTTCCGGCCGACGCCAAGTTTGCCCTCTTGGAACGAGAGGCCGCGGGGATTCTCGATCCGGCCGGCCGGTTCGTGCTTGTGCGACTGGCCGACGGCAACGTTCTGGTCGATGCCAAGATCGCCCCGGAGCGAGCGCTTGCCGAGATCTATCTCTTCGAGTCGCCGCACGGCTACTTGCTGATTGCCAACGGGTTGGAACGGTCGGCCAGCACGCCGCCCCAGATCTACGGAATCCACGGCGTGCCCGGCGTGCAGATCACCCGCGCCCGCGTCTACGGCTTCGACCACCAAGGCAAGAAGCTCTGGAACGAGCCGGCGGTCGTGGAAGACCAGTTCCTCTTGACCAACCAGCCCGTTCGGCTTCCCGCATTGATCTTCGCTTGTGGGACCAACGAGCGAAGAACCAGCGCCTTGGGTCAACAACGCGTCGCTTGGGTGGCCGTGGACAAGCGGACCGGCCGGGTGCTAAGGCCCCAGGAGAGCGCCGACGGCAGCACGAACCTTCGGCTGGTTGGGGACCCCGAAAAGAAGATAATCGACATCCACCTTCAGAGGGAGGTGGTCCGGTTGGCATTTACCGATCAACCGATCGAACCGGAACCACCCCCGGCAAAAACCACCCCCACCAGGGCCCTTTGGAAGGCCCTTATCCCCGATCCATAGCCGCCGAATTCAGCCCGAAAAGTTTCCCTAAAGCCAACCGGGCACCATAATGGAGAGAGCGGGCTGAAACGATCGAGTCAGGGAGGTTTCTCAAGTGGAACGGCGAAATGAGGCGCGACCCCCATGGAGGGGCGTAGTACTTCCTCTACTCGTGTCAGCCGCCTTGGCGGTCGTGCTTCCTCCGGCGGCGCGGGGGGCGGGTCGCCCTAAGGACCCCGACGTCCAACGGGCCGTGCAACGCGGCCTCGACTGGTTGGCCAGTCATCAATCGCGCCGCGGTCACTGGAGTGCCAACGGCAACCGGTATCCCACCGCCATGACGGCCATGGCGGGCGTGGCGCTGTTGGCCGAGGGCTCGACCACCACCCAAGGCAAATACGCCCCCAACATCCGCCTGGCTGCCGACTACCTGATCGATCGGAGCCGTCCGAACGGCTTGATCGGCGATCCGAACAACGATGATCGATACACCTACGGCCACGGATTCGCCATGCTGTTCTTGTCCCAGATTCTAGGAGAGGAAGAGGATGCCGATCGCCGCGAGCAGTTGATCGACGTGCTGAGCCGGGCCGTGGTCTTCTGCGGCCAGGCCCAGACCGAGGCGGGCGGCTGGGGCTACGTCAGCGCCAAGGACGGGGCCGGGTTCGACGAGGGCTCGACCACGATCACCCAGGTCCAAGGGCTTCGCGGCTGCCGCAACGCGGGCATCGCCGTCCCCAAGGAGATCATCGACAAGGCGATCAACTACATCCACAAGTGCACGCTCCCGGACGGAGGCGTGCAGTACAATTCGAAAGGCGGCGGCGGCCGGCCCGCGATCAGCGCCGCCGCCATCGCCTGCCTGTACAACGCGGGGGAGTACGACAGCCAGTACGTCCCCAAGATGAAGGACTATTGCGCCAAGAATCTCGGCAACATCGCCAACGAGGGTTTCGGCCACTGGCATTACGCCCATTACTACTATGCCCAGGTCTGTTACCGCGAGGGCGGGAAGACGTGGGAGGAATACCGCAACAAGATCTTCGCGCGCATTTTGTCGGAACAGGCGCCCGACGGCTCGTGGAGCCAGGGGTACATCGGCCCGGTGTACACGACCGCGATCAACCTCACGATCCTCCAGTTGGAAAACGCCGCGCTGCCGATCTACCAGCGCTAGGGCCGTCCCCGCAACGATTGCCACACCGATCCTTCCGAGGAATCTCTCATGCCGCAGCACGACGGGTCTACCTCCCACGAATCCGCAGCCATCGACAAACTCGGCGCCGCCCGGGAAAGAATCCTCGATCAGTTGTCGCAAGTGATCGTGGGCCAGCATCAGGTGATCGAGGAGCTGTTGATCTCGCTGTTCAGCCGGGGGCACTGCCTGTTGGAGGGCGTTCCCGGGCTGGCCAAAACACTGATGATCAGCACGCTCAGCCGGACGTTGAACCTGTCGTTCAGCCGTATCCAATTCACGCCGGACCTCATGCCCGCCGACATCACCGGCACCGAGATCATCGAGGAGGACCGTGCCACGGGCACGCGCGGGTACCGGTTTCTGCCGGGGCCCTTGTTCTCGAACGTGGTCCTGGCCGACGAGATCAACCGGACGCCGCCGAAGACCCAGGCCGCGCTGTTGGAGGCGATGCAAGAGCGGCAGGTGACCGTGGGCCGGGTGCGGCACAAGCTGGCGGATCCGTTCTTCGTCCTGGCCACCCAGAACCCGATCGAGCAGGAGGGCACCTACCCGCTCCCCGAGGCCCAGCAAGACCGGTTCATGTTCAAGGTCTTCGTCAAGTACCCGAGCTTCCAGGAGGAATTCGAGATCGCCCGCCGCACCACGGCCCTGGCGACCGACCAGGTGCAGCCGGTCCTCGACGCGGAGGACATCCTGGAACTTCAGCGCATGGTTCGCGGCGTCCCGATTTCCGACCATCTGATCCGATACAGTCTGTCGCTGGTCCGCCAGACGCGGGTCGGCGAGTCGGGCGCGCCCGATTTCGTCGAGAGCCAGTTGAGCTGGGGCGCGGGCCCTCGCGCGGTGCAGTACCTGATCCTGGGGGCCAAGGCCCGGGCCCTGTTGCACGGGCGCACCCATGTGACCTGCGAGGATCTTCAGGTGCTGGCCAAACCCGTGCTGCGGCACCGGCTGGTGTTGAGCTTCACGGCCGTCACCCCTTCGCTCTCGGCCGTGAAGCTCA
>JANLFZ010000360.1 GCA_024653385.1 Thermoguttaceae bacterium
GCTGAAGGATGGCGCGGTCGAGCACGTTTTTCAGCCCGGTTTGGAAGTGGCTGTTGAGGTAGGCGAACAACAGCACCTCTTGATCCTCATTCTGCACCACGTCGCAATGCCGTTCGAGGATCACATGGTCCAGGGTCAAGGTTCCGGTCTTGTCCGCGCAAAGAACGTCCATCGCCCCGAGGTTCTGAATCGAGTTGAGCCGCTTGACGATCACCTTCTTGCGGGACATGCCGATGGCCCCGCGCGCCAGGCAGACCGTCACGATCATGGGCAGCATTTCGGGGGTCATGCCTACCGCAACGGCCAGCGCGAAGAAGAAGGCTTCCGTCCAGTCGTGCTTCGTGAGGCCGTTGATGAGGAAAACCACCGGGACCATGACCGCCACGAAGCGGATCATCAGCCAGGTGAAACGGGTGACGCCCCGGTCGAAGCTCGTCTGGACCGGCTGGGCAACAATCGACTTGGCCATCTTGCCGAGATAGGTCTTGAACCCGGTCTCGACCACGACGCCCGTGGCGCTGCCGCTCTCCACGCTGGTCCCGAGAAAGCAGACGTTCCTCAGGTCGGCAATCGACTTGCTGCCGTTCTCCTCCGGGCCATCGAATTTCTCCACGGGAAGCGATTCGCCGGTGAGACTCGACTGGATGACGAACAGGTCTTTGCACGAAATCACGCGAAGGTCGGCAGGGATCATGTCACCGGCCGACAGCTTGACCACATCCCCCGGCACAAGCTCCGCCAGTGGAATCTCGCGTGGGCGTCCGTCCCGGATCACTGTGGCGGTGACGGTAATCATTGCCTTCAATTTGGCAGCGGCGTCATCGGCCCGAGCCTCCTGCACGAATCGCAGGATTACCCCGAGCACCACCATAATCAACATCACGGCGCCCGCGCGAACGTCGCCCGTCAAGAACGAGACGGTAGCCAGCGCGAGCAGGAGGATCACCAGCGGGTTGAGGCAAGCCCGGCCAAGCAGTCTGAGTTTGGTGTGCCGGGTTTCTTCCGTCACGACGTTGGGGCCGTGTGCTTGCAATCGCCGGGACGCCTCCTCCTCGGACAGCCCCGACGCGCTCGTGCCGAGCCGCTCCATCACGCTTGCCGGATCGGCGGATACCGCGTCCAACAGGGCCGGCGAGGCTCCGATATGGTTGGTTGACCTTCTCAGTGCCGTGAGCACGTTCTTGGGCATTACGGCAGTCGGCAAGACGGGCATAACCAATTCCTCCCGAACACATTCAGTTCGCAAGACCTTCTAGCCCAAGTTGCTCACGTATGGGTCGGTCTTGTTGATAAATAAGGACTTGCGTTCAATTGCTGCGACTACATGACTGGCGCGGCGCTCGCAGGGCAGAGGTCCGTTTGGGGTAGCCAGCAGGGCGCTTGCAGGCGCGCCGGGGGCGCGATGCCGAGTCGGTAAAGCAGGATCGCCAACGGCTCTTCGGGACGGCTGACGCATCGCAGGTGAACCTCGCGGCCTTGGTCGGTCGGAAGAATGACGTCCATGCTTTTCAGCCCGCGCACCTCGTCCAGCAAGGTTCGCGGCGCCGAGCCCAGGCCGCTGGCACGCATCCATTGTTCCACCGTCTTCCGAAGCACGTAGGCCAGAAAGCGGATCAGGATGTGGGCCTGGACACGCTTCTGCTCTTGGTGCCAGATCGGCCGCAGAACCAACTCGCTCTTCTGCGTGCGAAACGCCGCCTCCGCCTCGACCAACGGCATGTACATCTTCCAGAGTTCTCCCGCGCTGTAGCCGCGACGATTCGTCCGCAACAGATAACCGCCTTCGCTCAGGCGTGCCCACGGTTGCCAGGTCGCCCGCCGTGTCCATTGGATCTTCAGGTGCGCCTTGCCCTGCGGTGGATCGAGCACCTCGACGTCCACCTGAAAGCATCCCGCTTTACAGCGGTTCGCTCCCAGCAGTCGGCCAATCCGCCGACCCGCTTTCTCGGCATCTTTCAGGCGCCCGCTCTAGGCCGCTTGGGCGATCGTCGCCAAGCCCGTCTCGATCCGCTCGACGAACCGTCGGAGCATGGCCTTTTCGTTGGCGGCCCGGTCTCGGCTCTCGGCCGATACGAACGTCTCCTCGCCGTCGGCCCAGGGACAGAGCTTGACCTCGATCCCCGATTCCACTTCCTCCCAATCCGCTTCCAGCAGTTGTTGCTCGAACTCCCGCAGCAGGCCTTCACGCGTGACCACCAACCCGATGCACACCTGCTTACAGTCCGGGCGATGATCCCGCGAATACCCCCGTTGCGCTTGAGGATTCTTGAGGCACTGGCCAATCTCAGCTTCCGCCGCCGTGCGACGTGTGACTCCTCGGGGTTCCCACGGCAACAACCCACAGGCGGCGACCAGGAACCCGAAGGGATCTTGCGGTCCGCCTTGTCCAGCATGATCGGGAAATCCTGGAAGTTCGGGACATCCGGGTTATCTTTGAAAGCCGCGTCGATTCTGCCGCGGCATGGCACACGCCCTCTGGAGGCGGTCACAGCGACCACCCTTTGCGGTACTCGGGCGCCACGGCCTGGTTGGCCTCGTCGACGTTGAGAATCTTGCAGGTGACGGGGTCGAACTCGAGCGTTTGATCTGGAAACAGCGTAGCCACATTGGCCAACAGCGTCCACTCCGTGAACGGGCCGCCGAACTCGACGAAATTGCACTGCGGCGCCGGGCCACCCCGGATGCCCTCGATCCATCCCCTCAGGTCCGATTTCCCCAGCGGACGGGGCAGCGACTGGCGGGGCTCGCCCACATCCCGGAACTTGTCTGCCGGCAGAAGCTGCGTCGTGTGGCAACCGTGGCCGGCCGAGTACATCAACCCCTTGGTTCCAACCCAGGCTTTCGGGAGGCCCACGCGGCCCGGGCCGCCCCAGTGCTGCCACTTGTTGTCGGCGGGGTCGCCGTACTCGGGAATCCCAGCGAACACCTCCTTGATTGTGGCTCGCCAGCGCTCGCCGGCCTTCCCTTGACCGTCGTAGCCGGCGTAGCAGGTGATGCGCACGGGCGGCATCTCCTCGCGCGCGGGGATGTCCCAGTGGATGATTGCCCAGCGCGGGAAGTTGTCCTTGGCCAACTCCGAGACCTCGGCTGTCACGCGGATGGTCTTCCGGCCAGCGACGGGAGGCTTTTTGCCGACCGGCCACAAGGCGTCCAGCTTCAGCCCCTTGAAGACCGCCGGGTATGAGTGGGAACCCCACATGCCCATGTAGCCGTTGGCAAAGTCGCGCCATTGGCCCCAGGCCATCCACTGCGCGTGGTAGGGGCGATAGGCGGCCGGACCCAACCACAAGTCCCAGTTCAGCCCGGCGGGCACCTCCTGCGTGCCGGTGGGGAGCGGGCGCGGGCCGGAGCCGCCTGTTGCCGACAAGTGGACCTCGCGCACATCGCCGATCGTGCCCGCCCGGATCATCTCCACCGTGCGGACATGGTAGCCGTGATTGTTGCCCTCCTGGGTGACCACCTTGTACTGGTCGGCCAACTCGGCAAGGGCTCGCGCTTCGTGGATCGTGCGCGTCAGTCCCTTCTCACAGTAGGTTGGCTTCCCGGCCCGGATCGCCGCGGCCGAGGGCGCCGCATGGTTGTGGTCGCACGTGGCGACGACCACGGCATCGATTTGCCTGCCCATCTTGTCGAGCATCACCCGGTAGTCCTCGAACTTGGGCACATCGGGAAACTTCGCAAAGCTCGCCGCGGCCCGCTGTTGGTTCACGTCGCACATCGCCACGACGCGCCCATAATCGAAAAGCGAGCCATACTTGCCTTTGTCGGCCAGAAAAGCGGCTCCCCGACCGCCACAGCCTACCAGGGCAAAGCTCAGCGACTCGTTGGCGGCGTACCCTCGCGCCGAACCGCTATTGGAGAGGACTACCAACCCTGCTCCGGCCAGTGCCGTGCTACGCAGGAAACTGCGTCGGGTCTGCCGTGCCATGTCATACACCTCCTTCTCGTAGGATTTCGTTCAGTTTTCGCTGGGCGTCACGTTGCAGGGCATGTCGCCGAGGGCAAACTGGGTACCGGCCAGCAGGTATTGCAGGAACAGCGGGCTGAAATATGGTGCTTTCTGGACTCCCAGCGAGACATAGAAGACCCGCCCCTTGCCGTACGGCTTGACCCAACTGATCGGGTAGTCCTTCTCGCGCCCCGTGGATGCCTCCAGCCGCTTGACCGCCTCCTTCAGCCAAGCCATCTTGGGGTCGGCGGTCGGGTCCGGCGTCTGAGTCAGGTCCAGGCTCAGCAGCACGCGGAGATTCTTCCTCGAGTAGGGCGGGCCGGGGACGTATGCCTGGTCGAAGACTCTGAAAGGTTGGCCGCCGAAGCAAGCCGTGAGCGGGTGGGCAGGATCCTCGACCCGGATCACGAAGTTCCCCACGTAATGGCCATTGTAAAACGCGCCCATCAGTTCGCCGAACTCCTTCCAATCCCTCAGCGCGCAGATAGACCCTTCGATGCCGGCGATGCCCTTGCCGTCCTCCCCGACGAACTTCAGAATGCCCTGCTTGACCTTCTGGTCCAGTTCGCGCGCCGCTGCCTGCTGCTCTGGGGGCATCTCCTTCAGCCAGGGCGGCAGGAATGGGGTCGGGTCGTGCAGACCGTTGAGGAAGATCGCGTCGAACCCCTTGAGGTTCTCCGGCAGAAGCATCTGCGGGTCGTCCGTGGCCACGATCTCGAACGCGCCGGTCTTCTTGCCCAAAATCTTGACCGTCTCCTCGGTGAAGGGGTTGCACAGATGGGTCCAGAGGCGTCCCCAAACAAGGAGTTTTCGCGGCTTGGCGCACGGCGCCGCCGGTCGGTCGGGTGCGATTGCCTCGATTCGCGCGAGTTCCTGTTGGGTAGGGCGGAAAATGCGCCGGCTACTCACGAGCGAGTCCCGAATGTCCGGCGGCGTCGGCCCCGGCCAAGCCCATTTCGGCACCGGCTCCTTGACTGCTTCTGCCGCCGACGCCAGCGTTGCGGCTGTCACCACCGTAATCATCCCGAGGGTTTTCAACATTGCCATAGCGTTGTCCTCCTTCGTCCGCCTAGTGCCTTACAGCTCCCACCCCTTGCGATACTCGCGGCGCAGGGCTGCGTCAGCCTCGCGATGGTTGAGGATCTTGCAGGCCAACGGGTCGAACTCGAGGGTTTCGCCGAACAAGGTGGCCACGTTGGCAAGCAGCAGGAACTCGACGAGCGGCCCGGCGTAGTCGAAGTTCGACATGGTCTTGGGTCCGCCCTTGCAGGCCGCGGTGAACTCCCGCTCATGGCTTCCGGACCTAGGCAGCGTCTTGGGTGGGCCCTCGTACCCAGCGAACTTCGCCTCGGGAAGCAGCGTAAACGACGAGTTGTGCTCGGTGGACTTGATCATGCCCTCGGTGCCCACAATCAGACAACCGCCGTGCTCCTTCCACTTGCGCTCGCCCGCGTCGCCCCAATCGAGCTGCCGCCCGAGGTGCTCCTCCACCCGACGCCGCCCGCCCGGCGCGCCGTAGTAATGGTTGAACTCGATCGGCGGCAGATCGCCCCGGGCCGGCACCTCGTAGCGGATCGATGCCCAACGCGGGAACCCGACCCGCTCGGTCTCCGACATCTCCACATGCACGCGAATGCGCGGCTTGGTGGCCGGATCGGCGTACCACAGCGAATCGATCCGAAACGCCTTGAAGGGCAGGTTGGCGCTGTGCGGCCCCCAGTTGCCCGCGTTTCCGGTGGCAAAGTCGCGCCACCCGTGCCACGGAAGCCATTGCGGATGAAACGGCCGCCAAGCCGCCGGACCGAGCCAGAGGTCCCAATCCAACCCTTCGGGCACCGGCTGGCTCCCTTCGGGCGGCTTGCGGGGGCCGGTGCCGCCCCCGTCCCACACATGGATCTCCTTGATCGCCCCGATCGAGCCGGCCTGGATCAGCTCCACGGCCCGGCGAAAGGCCTCCGTGGCCGTGCCCTGATTGCCCATCTGAGTGACGACGCCTTGCTTTCGGGCGATCTCGCGCAACGCGCGGGCCTCGGCCACGTCGTGCGTCAGCGGCTTCTCGCAATACACGTGCTTGCCCGCACCCATCGCCGCGGCCGCGATCACCGCATGGGTATTATCGGGCGTGGCGATGAAGACCGCGTCGATCCGCTTGCCTTGTTCGGTCAGCATCTTGCGGAAGTCCTGGAACTTGGGCACGTCGGGGAACCTCTGGAACGCCCCGGCTGCCCGCTTCTGGTTCACATCGCACAGGGCCACGACCTCCTCGCCGATGCGGGGCACGGTCTCGACAAACCACTGCCCCCGCCCGGACAGGCCGACCAGGGCCACGCCCAGTTTCTCGTTGGCAAAGTAGCCCCAGGCCGAGCGGCTGTCGCGCAACACCGTCAGCGAAGCGCCCCCAGCGGCCACAGCCCGCAACCACTCACGGCGATGCAATTGGGAATGCATGGCACGGCTCCCTCTCGTTGGATTCACAGCGAACAACCCGGCCGGTGTGCGGAAACATCGCGAACACAGGTATCGATGCGATCCAGGCAATGGACGGTGGAATACGGTAGCGATAGG
>JANLFZ010000361.1 GCA_024653385.1 Thermoguttaceae bacterium
AAGTACGGGGTCAAGGCGATCGGGTACGACATCAACCCCGAGCGGATCAAGGAAGCCCGGGCGAATGTCAAGGAGAACAAGGTCGAGCACCTCGCGCGGATCGAGCAGAAGGACATCTTCACGCTCGACCTGAGCAAAGCCAGCGTCGTCACCCTGTACCTGCTGCCGCGGTTGAACGTGAAGCTGATCCCGCAACTGGAAAAGCTCAAGCCCGGCTCCCGGATCGTGTCGCACGACTTCGACATGGAGGGCGTCACGCCGGACAAGGTGATCAACTACACGTCGAAGGAAGACCAGACCCGGCACACGATCTACTTGTGGACCACGCCGCTGAAGAAGGAGAAGACGGAAGCCAAGGAAGAGTAACGGCGCCGGTCCAGGATGTGTTGAACCCCCAGGGGGCGGTGGCCGGGTTGCCGGCTTCTGCCCCCCGGTTTTTTGGGCGTCTTCGCCCGCCGAGATTGCAATCGCGGGCGTGCCGAATCAGAATCGCCCTTGTCGCGGTCGTATTCCGCGACGGTTGCGAGAGTTCCCTTGAATGGTTGGGGCCTG
Source organism: Thermoguttaceae bacterium (assembly GCA_024653385.1). GTDB lineage: Bacteria > Planctomycetota > Planctomycetia > Pirellulales > Thermoguttaceae > JANLFZ01. The sequence goes on from JANLFZ010000361.1 coordinate 553, forward strand.
GAAGGGCCCTTGCCCGCAAGCCCAATACCTCAGGAGACCTTGACCATGCGAGAAGCACCCATGACGCGGCGCAAGTTCCTCAAGGCCGCGGTCCAGGCAGGCAGCGTGTTGGCGTTGCCGGTAATCGTCCCGGCGAAGGTCCTGGGCCGGGACGGGGCCGTCCCGCCCAGCGAGAAGATCGTCGCCGGGGGCATTGGACTGCGCGGCCGGGGGATGGGCGACCTCCAATGGATGATGGGTAACCCCGACGTGCAATTCGTGGCCATCTGCGACATCCAGAAACGACAGCGCGAGGCCGTCAAGCGATTCGTCGACGGCCAGTACGGCAACCAAGACTGCCGCATGTATGCCGACATTCGGGCCTTTCTGGCCGAACGCACCGACATCGACGCGGTGCTGATCGCCACCGGCGACCGCTGGCACGCCCTGGCCTCGATCTGGGCAATGCGCGCCGGCAAGGACGTCTACACCGAGAAGCCCTCGTCGATGACCATTGCCGAGGGGCGCGCGGTGGTCGAGACCGCCCGGCGCTACGGCCGCGTGTACCAGACCGGCACGCAACGGCTCAGCGAGGCGAACCACGTGTTCTGCATCGAGATGGCCCGCACCGGCCGGCTCGGCAAGATCCACACGGCCTATGCCCACATCGCTCCCTGGGACGCGGCCCAGATGCGCCACGACTGGCTGCCGGCCGCCCCGGAACCGCCCAAGGACGAGGTCGATTGGGACGCCTGGCTGGGGCCCTGCCCGTGGCGGCCCTACAACCCCGCCTATGTCTCCGGTGGGTGGCGGGGGCATTACGACTTCCACACCAGTTGCATCGGCGAATGGGGCGCGCACACCTTCGCCCAGGCCCAGGCCGGCCTCGATTGCGGCGAGACGTCGCCGGTCGAGTACGAGTACGTGGCCAACGAGACCGGCGACGGCATGGTCACCCACTTCGCCAGCGGCGTGAAGATGATCCTCTCGCGCGGCGACAAGTACTGGCATGGCTCGTGCGGCGAACGGTTCGACGGCACCGAAGGCTGGGCCGCCGCGGCCGACGGCTACTCCAAGCCCGACGTCTCGTCGCCGGCCCTGCTCGGCCTGTACAAGAAGGTCATCGGCGACTACGTGGCCCGCACCGGTCGATCGCTGGACCACATGCGCAACTTCCTCGACTGCGTGAAGAGCCGCCAGCTTACGGTGGCCAACCCCCTGGTCATGCACCACTCGATGACCACGGTTCATGCCGCCAACATCTGCATGTGGCTCAAGCGGAGCCTCAAGTTCGATCCGGTCAAGGAGGAGTTCATCGGCGACGACGAGGCCAACCGTTTCCGGTCCCGGGCCATGCGCGAGCCGTGGACCATTTAGACGCCTAGCTGAGCAACGGGCGGACCGCCATGCGCACGAAGTCGCGCAAGGAAAACGCATTGGAGCCAGTACGGCCGGTCTTCCCAGGCTACGACGAGATCCTGGCCGGCGTCGTGGACCTCCTGGAGACTGCGCGGCGAGCATCCGCGCGCGCGGTGAATTCCGTCATGACCGCCACCTATTGGGAGATAGGGCGCCGGATTGTGCATCAGGAAAAGGGCCGTCGGCGGGCGGAGTACGGTGAAGCTCTCATGTCCCGCTTGTCGGCCGATTTGACGGCTCGGTACGGCAGAGGCTTCTCCAAACGCAATCTCCAGCAGATGCGGCTTTTTTACTTGGCTTGGCCAATTGCGCAGACGGTGTCTGCGCAATCTCCCGCTGCCGGGGTGGTTGGCAGATTCCCGCTGCCGTGGTCCCACTACGTCAAGTTGCTTTCCGTTCAGGATCCGGAGGCCCGGCGATTCTACGAGTCCGAAGCGATGCGCGGTGGTTGGTCGGTGCGTCAACTCGAGCGACAGATCTCAAGCAAGTTCTACGAACGCACCTTGTGTTCGCGCAATAGGGCCGCCATGCTCCGCAAGGCTGCTAAGCCTCGCATGGACGAGGAGTTGTCACCGGAGGAGGAAATCAAGGACCCGTTCGTCCTCGAGTTCCTGGGCCTGAGAGACGAGTACTCCGAGAGCGACCTTGAAGAGGCCCTGGTTCAACACCTGGAGGTGTTCTTGCTGGAGTTGGGCGGAGACTTCGCCTTCGTGGGCCGTCAGCGACGACTGCGCGTTGGCGACGAATGGTACCGGCTGGACTTGTTGTTTTTCCATCGCCGCCTGCGCTCTTTGGTCATCATCGACCTGAAGCTGGGCAGGTTCACCTCGGCCGACGTTGGCCAGATGCACCTGTACCTCAACTACGCCCGGGAACACTGGGTCCTGCCCGGAGAGAATCCGCCGGTCGGTCTGCTCCTTTGCGCACGCAAGGACGAAGCCGTGGCTCATTACGCACTGGAAGGACTCCCGAACAAGGTCGTGGCCTCGGAGTACCGTATGGCCCTGCCCAATGAGGAGGTTCTTATCGCAGAGTTGAAACGAACCCAGAAGCTGCTTGAAACCCGTAAACGGAGCACCCTTAAGGGAGATTCACCGTGACTCGACTGAAGAAGGACTTGAAGCTGATTCTGGCTGCCGCGATTCTGCTGCCAGCCGCTGTCGCTGCCGCCGACGAGGCCCAACTGATCGCCGTTCTCAAGTCGGAGGCGTCGCTCAAGGAGAAGGCCGACGCCTGCCGCGAGTTGGCCCATGTGGCCACCAAGAACGCCGTGCCGGCGCTGGCCGCGATGCTCGGCGATGAAAAACTCTCGCACATGGCCCGTTACGCCTTGGAGCCCATCCCCGATCCGTCGGTCGATGAGGCCCTGCGCGACGCCCTGGGCAAGGTCAAGGGCCGGCCCTTGGTCGGCGTGATCGGCAGCCTCGGGGTGCGGCGCGACGCCAAGGCGGTCCCGGCCCTGGCGAAGCTGCTGGCCGACGCCGACGCCGATGTGGCCCAGGCCGCTGCCCGCGCCCTCGGTTCCATCGGCACGTCCGACGCGGCCAAGGCCCTCGAAGGCGCATTGCCCAACGCCCCGGACGCCCATCGGGTCGCGTTTTGCGAAGGGCTTTTCCGCTGCGCCGAGGCGCTTGCGGCCGGTGGAAACGCGGCGAAAGCCCAAGCCGTTTACGATGGTCTGCGTGCCCTCCCGCAGGCGCCCCAGCAGGTTCGCGTCGGCGCGCTGCGGGGGGCCGTCCTTCTCCGCGGCAAGCAAGGCATCCCGCTCTTGGTCGAAGCCCTGCGCAGCGCCGATTACGTGCTCTTTGCCGCCGCGGCCCGGGTGTCGATGGAGATGCCCGGCGCCGAGGTGACGGCCGCGCTGGCCGGCGAGTTGCCCAAACTGCCGCCCGACAGGCAGATCCTAGTCATCAAGACCTTGGGCCACCGCGGCGATGCGTCGGCCGGTCCTGCCCTGGCGCCTCTGGCCGCCCAAGGACCCGACGCCGTCCGCCTGGCGGCCATCCGCAACCTGACCCACCTGGGCTACGCCCCGGCACTGCCCATGCTGGCCGAGTTGTCGCTGTCGGGCGAGGGCGAGTTGGCCTCGGTGGCGCGGGAGTGCCTCGGCGGTTTCCCGGGCCAGGACGCCGACGCCACGATCGCGGCCATGCTCTCCCACAAGGACGCCAAGGTCCGCTCGCTGGCGGTCGAGATGATCGGGCAGCGCAAGGCCGGGAAGGCGGCGGCTCATCTGTTGAAGGCGGCGGCCGACGAGGAAGAATCGGTGCGTCTTGCAGCGCTACGGGCCCTGCGCGATCAGGCGGGTCAGGCCGATCTGCCGGCACTCTTGGCCATCCTGGTCAAGGCCCGGTCCGCCGCCGAGATGCAAGCGGCCGAAAACGCCTTGGGCGCCCTGGTGGCCCGCCAAAGCGGCCCAGCGCAAGGCCAGGTGGTCATCCTCAAGGCCCTCTATGGCGATTTGCCCGCCGGAACGTCGGCCGACGTGACCGCCAAGGTCGCGGCGATGGTCAAGGATGGCTCGATGGCCATCGAGGCATCCAACGGCAATTTCGGCGATCCGGTACCCAACATCGTCAAGAAGCTGCGCGTCGACTACTCGGTCAACGGGGTGGTGGTCAGCAAGACCGTGGCCGAAAACGAGAGTCTGGCGTTGACGGCCATCTCGACGCCCCCGGCCATTGTCGAGGCGATCTGCGCGTCGATGGCCGGCGCCCCGAGCGAGGCCAAATGTGCCTTGCTGCGCACGCTGCGGTCGGCGGGCGGCCCCAAGGCCCTCGAGACGGTCCAGGCCGCCATGTCGGAGAGCGACGCGCGCGTGAAGGACGCCGCCATGCGCGCGCTTTGCGACTGGCCGACGCCCGACGCCCTGCCTGCCGTGGGCCGACTGCTCGGGTCTCCGCCGAATCGAACGATCAAGGTGCTGGCCCTGCGGGGTTTCGTGCGCCTGGTGCCCCAGGAGAGTGCTCCCGATGCCAAGAAGCTGAAATCGCTCCAGGAGGCCATGTCCCTGGCCGACCGCGACGAGGAGAAACGCCTGGTGCTCAGCGCCCTGGGCAATATCCCCACGGCGGAGGCCCTGGCCCTGGTGGTCGCCCAACTCGACAGCGCCACCTTGCGCGAGGAGGCGTGCTCGGCGGCCGTGGCCATCGCCGAGAAGATCGGCGCCGGACATGCGCCCGAGGTCGTCGCGGCGATGACGCGCGTGGCCAAGACAACGGCCGACAAGAAATTGGCCGCCCGGGCCGAGGCAATCGCCCGCAACGCCAAGAAATAACCCGGTCGGAGGGTATCCGAGCGTTCCCCTCGAATGACGGTACTCTGCTGGCTGCGCCCCGTCTATCAGTGGGTACGTTTGCCGCCGTGGATACGGTTTGCCATCACAAGTGGCGGGCTGGTGGTTGGATTCGAGTGTCCGCTTGGAAGAAATCTTTCATCAGGTGCTTGATTTCCTTCACCGCTTGACTCATACTTGCGGAGGAACACGACGCCGCGGACGCGACCTAGACTTCGATGTTGGCGCAACATCGCCGAAGCCAGTTGCTGGATTTCGTTCGGGCAAGGGGGTTCGCCTCCTTGCCCGAGTTGGCTCGAGTCCTCGAGGTCTCGGAATCGACGATCCGCAGGGACGTCGAGTACCTGGAGGAACAAGGCCAGGCCAGCCGCATCCACGGAGGCGTGTTGTACGCGGGCACGTCGCCCAAGCTGCCCCACTTCGACGCCAGGCAACCGGTCCAGTGGGAACAGAAGCGGGCGATCGCTCGACGGGCAGCCGCCTTGGTGGAGGACGGCGACACGGTCCTGTTGGACGGAGGGTCCACCACGTATGAGCTGGCTCGGCTGCTGGTCGGCCGACCGGTGCACGTGGTGACGAACTCGTTGCCGGTGGCGAACCTGTTCGCCTCGGACCCCGCGAGCGACCTGGTGGTGATCGGCGGGAACATCTGCCCCCGCACCGGCGTCGCCCAGGGCCCCTTGGCCGACCAGATGTTGGCTGCCCTTCGGGTGCGGAAGACGATCCTCAGCGTGGCGGCGGTGAACGACGAGGGATTTTTCAACAACAACCTGCTGTTGGTTGGGACGGAGCGGGCCATGATGCGTGCGGCCGACGAGGTGATTGTGGTCGCCGACAGCTCGAAGTTCGGCCACCGCAGCCTGGCGCACCTCTGCCCGCTCGACGCGGTGCAGCGTGTGGTTGTGGACCCCGGCGTCAGCGCCCCGTGGCGCCAGCGGATCGAGTCGGCGGGCGTGAGCCTGCTGGTGGCCGACGGGTCGGACGAGACGACCGGGCGAGCGCCTGCCCCGTAAGGACCCCTGGAAACGACGCATGACCCACCACGGAACCCCGAGCATGAGTGTGGCTCCCCGACGCAAGCCGCCCGTCGACCGCGCCGCAATCGAGCGCATCGTCCGGCAGATCGTGCTGGAGCAGATCGGCGGGCCGGCCTGGCAGCCGCAATTGGTGGTGAGCATTTCGGCCCGGCATTGCCACCTGACCGATGAGCACGTCGAGACGCTCTTCGGCAAGGGCCACAAGCTGACGCCGATGAA
>JANLFZ010000362.1 GCA_024653385.1 Thermoguttaceae bacterium
GGCGCTTGCGCTTCCTTGCTCTCTCATGTTTGCCCAACTTATTGTTTTGCAGGCCATAGGGTACCCCCATGTCGAGCCGCTCGAACGAACTACGGATGATGCGCCGGGCTGAGCGAATCCGGCAGATGTGGGCCGGTGCCTTCAACCTGCCCAATCAGTTGACCACGCTGCGCCTGGTGCTGGCGGTGGTGATGTTCGGGCTGATTGCGTGGGAATACTACTTCGCCGCCATGGTGCTGTTCATCATCGCGGCGGCCACCGACTGGCTCGACGGCTACTTCGCCCGCAAGTACAACCAGGTCACCACGCTCGGCCGGATCCTCGACCCCTTTGCCGACAAGGTGATCGTCTGCGGCACGTTCATCTTTCTGATCGCCGTGCCCGCAATGCTCCAAACGCCTTGGGGCCTGCGCGCGTGGATGGTGGTGGTGATTGTGGGTCGGGAACTGCTGGTGACGGCCTTGCGCAGCTTCATCGAGGATCGAGGTGGCGACTTCTCGGCCAAGATGTCGGGAAAACTGAAGATGGTCCTTCAATGCGTGGCGGCCGGGGCTTGCCTCTGTTACCTCGACTACCGCGCCGCCTCGCTCGATGCACCCGCCTGGGTCTGGTGGGTCATGGTCAGTTCGGTCTGGGTGGCCGTGGCGCTGACGGTGTACTCGGGCGTGATCTACCTGGTCCAGGCCGCGCGGCTCGTGCGGGGACAATCATGACCGACCCCGACCAGGCCACGGCCCTGTTTCTGGTCTTGTGGATCGCCGGCACGGGCGTGCTGGCGAGCCTGGCGATGCAAGGCTGGATCGTGGCCCGCCTGCGGCGCGGTCTGCCCATTCTGCCTCGCCAGCCCCGACGCCACGTGCCTTGGGGGGCGTTCGATGTGCTTCTGGTGGGAACCCTCTACGTCGGGGCCATCGTCGCGGTGCAGTTGTTCGACCACGCCGTACACGGCACGGAGTTCGGCCAACCAGCGCCCCCGGGTGCGGCCGGCGGAATAGCCCCGTCCGCGGAACCCGAGGCCCTGGCCGATCCGTTGAAACCCAAGAAACCCGACGCCAACCACCCGCTGGTGATCCTCATCCGCCAGGATCGGAGCCTGACGACCTTCCTCGTGGTCTTCGTCGCCGCGGTGATGGTGGTTCCGATCGTCGAGGAGTTCCTCTTCCGCCTGGTGCTTCAGGGCTGGCTCGAGGCCGTGGAAGTCCGCCTGCGGTGGCTCTTGGGATTCCGGCGCATGCTCTTGGGCGCCGGGCCCGTGCTGGCGGTCTCGTTGGTCTTCGCCGCGTTGCACTACCGCGAGGCGAGAGCGCCCGACAGCGTGGACGCACTGACCCGAGCGATCGTGCGGACCGTGGCCGCCAGCCTGGTGACCTTGCTGGTCGCGGTGCCGCTGCTTCGCGTGCGCGCGGGAGCCACCTGGAAGGACCTGGGGATCGTGCCCGAGGCGTTCTGGCGCGATGTCCGGTTGGGGTTGTCGGCGTTCTTGACGATCGCGGCGCCCGTGTATGCGATTCAGGTGGCCGTGCTGCCGGCCTGGCTGCCCGAGGGCATTGCCCCGGACCCGATCACGCTGGCGTTGTTTTCCATCGTCCTGGGGACGCTCTACTGCCGCACGCATCGGATCGTGCCGGCCATAACGCTCCACATGGCGCTGAACGCGACGAGCTTGCTTCTGGCCCGGGTAACGTTGCCCTTGACGCCGGGCTGAACGACGACCAGGGTTGGCTGCCCCGCAGGCCCGTTCCACTATTTCCGTCTGGGCTGGTTGTGCCCGTCGACCTGGACGACCTTGGGTCGGTGCGTGCGGGCCTCGTCGTCGGTCAAGGCGGCGTAGGTCAAAATCACCACGAGATCGCCGGCCATGCCCAAGCGCGCGGCCGGACCGTTGAGCAGGACGGTTCCCGAGCCCGCTTCGGCCTCGATCGCGTACGTCACCAGGCGCTGCCCGTTGTTGAGGTTGAGCACGTGAACCTGCTCGCCCGGCAGGATGTCTGCGGCCTCCAGCAGGGTCCGGTCGATCGTGATGCTCCCCTCGTAATCCAAGTCGGTTCCGGTGAGCTTGGCCCGGTGGATCTTCGACTTGAGCATGAATCGCTGCACGGAACGGCCCTCGAAAGCCCAGGATAGTGCCAGCCCATCGAAGACTATGGCGCGCAAGGCGTGTTTCTACAACCGTCCGCAGGATGGCGTTTCGCCACTCGCAAGAGGAATATCGACCCAGTGGCGGCGGTGTTTGGGCAGGCTGGCGAGCCGGCCAAATCCGCGGCCGACACAACTTGACACGCGTCCCACGGCGGTGGTAGCCTATAGGGTGAGGTTTTCCCAAAGCCATTCGGCATCGAAGGTTGCGTGCCCCATGCGTATGTCGCGCGAGTCCCGTGGCGGTGACGGTCTGTTTGGAAGGACCGTGGTGATGTTGCTCGTGATCGGGCTGCTGGGAGCAGCGATCCGGCTGGCAACCGCGCAGGATGCGACTACCAAGGCGGCCGCACCGGCAAAACCCCCGGCCAAGGCGCCGGCCAAACCGGCGCCGGCAGCCCAGGCCCCAGCGGCCGCGCCCTCGGCGCCGGCCGCCCCGGCCGTCATGTACAAGTCGCTGCCCGTCGACGACTCGCAAAAGAAACGCCGCAGTGACATTGGAAAGATACTTCGCGCGGGTACGTTCCAGGCGGGCGAAGATACGGCTTTCGACGTCTACCACACGACCTACGCCTTCGCCCGTTGGACCCAGCCGGAAAACTATGCCTCGATCCCCGAGTACCGGCGCGAGTTGTTCCGTTCCGAGTTTGCCGCGGCCCGCTCGGGTCCGGTGTATGACCGGCTCGTCAGTCTGACCATGGACTTTATGACCAAGGTGGTCAACGACCCGGGCTATCATCCCGTGGTGCGGGTCAACGCCATGCTGGCCATCGGCGAACTGGATGTCTCGATCCCCACGCCAGGTTCGCGAGACCTTCCGCAACCGTTGCCGGCCGCGCTGGATTTCATCCTCACCGTGCTGAAGGACCCGAACCAGATCGACGCGGTGCGGATCGCGGCCCTTCAGGGACTGGTGCGGCACGCGAGTCTTCCCATGGCCAACGCCCAGACCCGCGATCAGCAGGTCATTCCGCTGTTGGTGCAGTTGGCCTCGACCAAGGACCCGCCCCCGGGGCGGACCAAACCAGGCCATGCGTGGATGCGGGCCTTGGCCATCGAGGCCCTCGGCGCGCTGCGCCTGCCGGGGACCAACGGGCAGACCGTCAAGCTGCTGGTCGGCATCGTGGGCGAGACCGACACCCCGCTTTCGACCCGGCTGGCAGCCGTTCGCGCCTTGGGCCGCATCGACTACAAGGGGCTCACGGCGGTCAAGCCCGACGAAGTGGTGGTCCCGGTGGCCCAGTTCCTCCACGACGCGACCACGGCCGAGGCCAATCGGCCGATCAACGCCCCGGCCTCGGGCGGAACCAGCCCCGGCATGCCTGGGATGCCCGGCGGATATCCGGGCGGTATGTCGCCCGACATGCCGAGCGGGTATCCGGGCATGATGCCCGGGTCGCCCAGCGGGTACGGCTATTCTTCCAAGGGCAAAGCCTCGCGCAAGACCGCCGGCGGCGGAGGAAGCGGCTATCCCACCATGCCCGGCGGCTCTCCCAGCATGCCCGGCGGTTACCCCGCCATGCCGGGCGGCTATCCCGGCATGCCCGGTTATCCCGGCATGGGGCCCGGTGGTCCCGGCGCGGACGAGGCGGATGATCGGTCGGTCATCTTCCGGCGGCGCCTGAAGACGGTCCTCGGCGCGGTGCAGTTCGCCCTGGTCGGCCAGGACCGCAACTCCGCGCTGAAGGCGTGGACGTCGAACACGCCGGACCAGGCTCTCGTCCAGCTTGTCGAAAAGTACGTCAACGATCACATCAAGGTGTTGGACAGCGAGGAAGACGGTCTGGACACCCTGAAGAAGAACCTCGCCATTCACCGCAAGACCCTCAAGGCGTTCCTGGATGATCCCGCCAAGGCGGTGAAGGCCTACCAAGACGAACTCGCGGCCAAGGCGAAACCCAAGAAGTAGCCCCCGCGCGACGACCAATACGGTTTCCATGGAAGGGCGAGCACGGAGGCTTCGCCCCCAAGGTCCCCGGCGGCGCGCAAGCCGCCTGAACCGGCAAATGGATTTGCCACCCTTGTCTTGTCTTCGCGGCAAGCCCTCGTCCCGGGCGTTGCCGGCAACGTGTCCTGCCGAGCCGTTGCCGCGGCGATGCCGTCCGCGCGGCGGCCCCGCCCATCCGGCGCGAGCCTGGTCGCGGTGCGCCCCATGGCTCGTCTGGCTGGCCGCCGTGATGGGCTGCCAGAGTTGGCCTTCGGCTTCATTCGACGGCCGCGGCGCGGGCGAGGTCGCCAAGCCGCTTGCTTCCGGCCCGGTGTCGGCCGATCCGTTCGCATCGGCGCCCGGCAAAGCGGAACGGTCGCCGTCGTTCGACGCTCCGGAGGCGGCCGTCAAGATCGCGGCGCTCCACGCCTGGCTCCAGACGCGGCGCGACCCCCTGCCCGCCGAGGCCCTCCGGCTGACCACGGACGTTCACCCGACCGTGCGCGCGGCGGCGGTTCGCGCCATCGGCAGCCGACCGCCCCCGGACGCCGAAACGAGGATCGCGGCCGCGCTGGAAGACCACGAGGTCGAGGTGCGCCTGGCGGCCATCGAGGCCCTCGGGATGATCGGCAGCGCCGCGTCGCGCGCCCGGTTGGAGACGCTTCGAGGCGACCACGGCGAGTTGGTTCGCGCGGCGGCGGTGCGGGCCCTCGGCCGGCTCGGCGCGGACGAGGCCGTCTTCGATGCCCTGGGCGATCCGTCGTGGCGCGTGCGCAAGGAGGTCGCGGCGGCCCTGGCCTGCCGCCCCGGCCGGCACGCGGCGGCCATCGCCACCGGATTGCTCGACGATCCCAGCGCCGAGGTCCAATCGCATGCGGTCGAGTCGGCGGCCGTCTGGCCTCTGCGGCTTGCCGGACCGGTGCTTCTGGAAGCGATGGGCAAGCCATGCGGCGCGGTGCGCCGGACCGCCGCGGCGCGGCTGGCTGCCCAATGGCCGCCGGCATCCGAGTTCGCGCCCGACGCGCCGCCCGACCGCCGGCGGGCCGAACTCGACCGATTGCGCGGCCGCTTTGTCGACGAGTTCGGCTTGGTCAACCCGGTCGCCCTGGCCGACGCCGCACGCCGCGCCCAAGGCGGGCCGCCGCCGAGAACTGCGGAGGCAAGCAGCCTGATACGGCAACTCGGCGATCCGTCGAGCACGCCCCAAGTCCGCGCGGACGCCCTCGCCGGCCTCCAGGCGTTCGGCCCGGAACTGGTTCCCGCCCTGGAGCACCTGGCGCGAGTCGAGAAGCAGACTCTGCCGGAACCCGTGTGGGAAAGCGTCCTCCCCCGCGCGGATGCGACCTTCGCGGCGATCGAGCGGCTGCGGTCGCACGACCTGATCGAGCGGCGCCGGGCGGCCGAGCAACTCGTCCGCCTAGCGAACCAGCGGCCGCTGGGCATCCTGGCCGCCGCGCGCCTGGCCGACGTGGCCGCCGCCGAACCGGATCCCTTGGTCCTGCAAGGCGCGCTGGGCGCGGTGGCGGGCAGCGGAGGGGACGAAGCGACCCGGCTTGCGTACGCGGCGATGAGCCATCCATCGCCCGACGTCCGGCGCGCGGCGTGCGAGTACCTCGCGGCGCACCCGCGCCCGGAGCACGCGGCCATGTTGGCCCCCGCCTTGGACGACGCGCACCCCGCGGTGGTCGCTGCGGCGATCCGCGCGCTAGCGGCGGGCGGCCGCCTGGACGATCCCAGCGCCCTGCGCCGGTTGCTCGGATCCTCCAGCGATCACTTGGCGCTGGAATCGGCCGCGGCGCTGGCGCAACTGGGCGACCCGGCCGGCGCCGCCGCGCTGGAACGCCTGGCCAAGAGCCACGATGCCGCCATTCGGCGCCAAGCAGCCGAAGCGATGGGGCGAACCGCCGACCCGATTTTCGTGCCCGCCCTCGTGCGTCTCTTGGACGACCAAGAAGGCACGCGCCGGGCGGCGCTGGAGAGCCTGTCGAAGGTCACCGGCCGGAATCCCCCGAAACGCGACGGCCGCGAACTCGGCATGGCCGAGCGCGTCGCGTGGTGGAAACAGAACATGGCGGCCCGATGAACCCCTCGACGCGACAACTCGGCGCATGGCGCGGTCGGCTTGCCGCCCGCCAAACGGGCTGGGTAAAGACCCTAGGGGTATGCCCGGCCGCTGCCTGGGGAGATACGTAGGTACAGTTTACAGACGGCGCGGTTCTGTTGCATAATAAGTAGTTTGACCATGAACTCCCACCCACCGATCCCTCAACCAGCCCACCCCGAGGCCCCGCTTCCGGCCGCTCCCCATGTGATCTGGCCGGTATCGCCCGCGGAGATTCCCGCCCGCGCCGGCGCGCCGCGCAGGCCGGGCACGCTGGGCATCGTCGGAGCCGGCAC
>JANLFZ010000363.1 GCA_024653385.1 Thermoguttaceae bacterium
GGCCGCTGCCCGGCGCGGCCCTCGGAGGATAGACCTCCAGCGCTCCCTGGCGCACCGCCCGGAAACCCTGCGGCGTCTTTTCGATCCGATACCGCGCCGCCACGTTCATGGCCGGGTAGTCGCGCCCTTGGTTCATGTACCGGGCGCCGCGGATCGTCACGCTAAAGCCGCCGTCGGCGAACTGCACGGTGACGGGCTGACGGGGAGCGAAGGTAATGGACCAGTTCTCCTCGTCCTTGCCTTCGCCGGCCCGCGCCGGCAGCGCCAAATACCGTGCCGCGATCTCGTCGAAACGTTTCTCGTCGAGGACGACGCCGGCCAGCGCTTGGGCCGTCAGGTTGTTCAGCGACGACTCGTGCGCGCGCAGCGTCAGGTCGGCGACGCCGGCGACCTCCGGCGGCGCCGTGGGAGCGCCCAAGCCCGTCTCGCCAAGCGTCAAGAGCGACAGCGTGAGCGATTGCGCCGTGGTGACGGCCCGGAAGGACTCGGGAAACAACTTGCGATCTTCCAGCGGCTGCCGGAAGCGTTTCTGGAACCCGTCGTTGGCCCGCGCGGCCAACGGCTCGGCCTCGTCGTCCATGCGCCGGTTGAAGCGGGCTTCGGCATGTTCCGAGGCGATGGCCTCGGCAAGGCTCTTCTGGCGCATGGCGCGTTTCCAGGCGATCCGCTCGACCATCGCGCGGCCGCCCGTGTCAATGCCGTGGATCGTACTCGAGGTGACCGCCTCGGACACGGTGGGAAGGCTCGAGACCCCGTCGGCGTTGAGGAACAGCCGCTTGCGCGCACCGATCCCCGTGGTCCCGCTGCTGTAGATGGTCGCCGGCCCATGGTAACCGACGTTCTCCGTGGCACTGGTCCCCTCGAACAAGAGGTCGACGATTCCCGCCTCGTCCGAAGGCACCAGGCGGCCCTCAATCCGGCCGACCGTGTGCGCGGTGCCGTAAAGAGCCGTGCCGAGGATGCAGTCCTGAACCGGCGACACGTCGTCCACCGCGCGCGACAACCGCGCGGCCACGAGCCGGTCGGAAACGCTAAGGAACAGGTTCGGGTGGGAGCATTGCGACTGGACCGCGGCCACCAGCCAGGGCGCTTGCCCGGCGTCTCGCAGCCAACCCAACGCCGCCGAGATCCCCGCGGCATCCTCGGGTCCCGGGGCCTTGCGGTACGCCTCGAGGCGCTGGCCAAGCGTCTCGAGGACTTGCTCGTACTGGCCTCGCAACTTCGCATCGCCCACCAGCCGAGCCGTGGTCAAGTAGCGGCGCAGGCCCTGACGCACGTCGGCGAACCACACAAGGCCCAATCCGTCGTATCCGGCAGCGAATCGAACGTGAATCGCGTCGAGGACCGCCAGATCCGGGGTGGGCAGGGCCAGTTGATTCTTGAGATCCTCGAACTTCAGGTATTTCCTCCACCCATCGGCCTCGGGTCCGGCGCCTTGCAGTCGCGCCTCGAGGCGTTCGACCGCGGCACCTAGCTCCAATCGAGCCCGGTATAAGTCGCTGGGAGTGCGCACGAGAAAAACCGACTTGGCGCTGCGCGTGGCGGCCGCGAGGCGGTCGACCGGCGACGCCGGCAGCGCGGCCAACCATGAGGCCAGCGCGTTTCGAACCTCGACAAACGGCGGCAGCTCCAACCCCGGCACGTCCCCGGCGTAGCGCCCCAAAACCTCGAATACCACTTCCGGGTTGGCATTCGTACCCAACGCGAGTTGACTGCGGAGCTTGGCCGACTCGAGGTACACGCGCCAACCAGCCCCTTCCGGACTCGTGTCAAGCCAACGGTCGAGTTCGTCCAACGCTATAACAACTGACTGCTCAGGGGGTTGGGCGAGAACGATCTCGCCGCTGATTCCGAGTACCCATAGAGCGATGGACACGAAAACCACTCGCAGTAGGGGCCTTGTGTTGGAACCCACGGCACGCATGCGGAATCGTGATGGCATCCCTGATGGTCCCCCAATCCTAGTTATTGAAGACGGGGATCGAATCCCCCATGTCGGGCTAGGTCCGCTCCACATCCCAAGCCACCGGTTTGATTTTCACCAAGTTACTAATTACAACAGGTTTTGCCAACCGGTACACTCTGCCGGATCAGTGAAGTCTCTGCGAGGCATGGAACGTCTCGTTGGGACGAGACGACGGAGTGAATCTTCGGGCCTAGCTTCGGGGTCCTGAACCTGTCGTGGCGTTCGGGTCGCCCGAGACCGACTGCGTTTTCCGCCGAGGAGGGCGGAAAAACCCACCACGGATGCCCGCCGACCGACGCACTCTGCGCCGAGGTTCGGAACTTCGGTTTGACCCGGACACGGACGGCAGCGGCAGGTTCTGCCGCATGGACCCCCATTGTCGGCATCGACACGGAGGACTGTATGTCCCGCTTAGTGCCTTTCGTCTTGTTGGGGCTGGCAGTTTTGATCTGTTGCTGGGTTTCGGGCATCTCGTCGTCGTGGGCCGCCGCGCCTGCGGACGCTTCGGCAAATGCGGCGAAACCCGACAGTCCCCCCCAAGCCTCCGCCTCTTCGTGGAAGCCAGGAACGCACCTGTGGCGCGGGCTGCGCCGGGTGCTCGATGCCGTGTTCCCGCACGAACGCGGGGCAAGACGGACGGCGGGGGGAACCAAGCCCCCGGAGAAGACCCCGTCGACCCCTGGGACCGTCACATGGCTCGACCATTACGCCACCGCCCTGCGAACGGCGGCCCAACAACGCAAGCGGTTGCTCCTTCTGGCCTACGGACCAGGGCAGGAAAGCGTGAGTCAGTCGCTCGCCGAACAAGTGGCCGAGGTGCCCGAGATCGCCCGAGCGTTTCAAGAGGCCGTACGCCTGAAACTGCCTTCGGACACGAAACTCCCAAGCGACGCGGGAGAGGTCGAACTGATCCGTCATCCATCGTTTTCCGGACTGGGCGGCAAGCCTGGGTTGGCGATCATCGACTTTTCCACCTCGGACCCCGCGCTCTACGGCTGCGTGGTTTGGACCTTGCCGGCGCCGGCCAGCGACCGCTTCGACCTGGCCGAGATAGGTCGGGCTCTTGGCGCGGCACCGCCCCAATTGCGCTGGATGACCGATTACGTCGAGGCCGTGCGCACGGCGACGCAGCAGGAGAAGATGCTCTTGGTTTTTTTCTGCAACCCGGGACACTGCGCCTTGTCGAGCCGGTTTGAAGCAGAAACCCTAAGCGACCCCGAGGTCCGCGCGAAGATGACCGACATGGTCCGCGCGCGAGTGACCACGGACGCGAAGGCCGCGCTCGACGGAGGCGAGGTGGTGGTCCTCAACCACCCGGCGTTCGCCGAGATGCTGGGCCAGCCGGGCCTGGCGATTCTCGACTTCGCCCACAAGGACCCCCGGCTGTACGGCCACGTGGTCAGCGTGTTTCCTTTCGTTGGCAATGAGGTCTACACGAAGGACCAGATGAAGGTCATCCTGGGGCTTCCGCCCGGCACGCTGACGCAGCGAACGCTGATCTACGCCGTGCGCACCCATCCCGAGCGTCCGGCCAGCGCCAATGGCCAGGTCGATCCGAATCTGCTCGCCGAGGCCGAAAGCCACTCCGAGCACCAGGCACGGATTGGCGTTCAGGGGCACCACGGGTGGGAGAGCCGTTTTCACCGCATCAACGCCCGGCTTCCGGCCGGTTGCCTGGCTTACGAGGTGTGCGCCGAGAGCTGGCCTGGCCAGGGACTCTTACAGGCGGCCATCGAGTGCGTGCGATGCTGGCGCATGTCGTCGGGCCATTGGCGTTCCGTGGCCAGTCCGAGCCAGGCCTACGGCTACGACATGAAACGCGGGGCCAACGGCATCTGGTACGCCACGGGCATTGTCGGCCGCTGACGTTTCCGCCCGTAACCGTTCCCAGGCTGGGGCAGGCCCTTACTTCCGCTCGAACCGGATCGAGGGCTGATGCCGGTTGTGCCGACGGTGCCG
Source organism: Thermoguttaceae bacterium (assembly GCA_024653385.1). GTDB lineage: Bacteria > Planctomycetota > Planctomycetia > Pirellulales > Thermoguttaceae > JANLFZ01. The sequence goes on from JANLFZ010000363.1 coordinate 3,926, forward strand.
TCCGGACGACGCCGCGGTGCGTTCTTGCAACATGGGTGGCGGAAAAAATTCCCCATGTTGCCAAACCGCGTGCTACGGTTCATCTGGTGGGGCCGAGCGCCCGGAGCAACGTACTCTTGGGGCGCGGCGCCTCCCACGTTGGGAGCAGCCCCACCAGGCGAGTGCGACCATGCGGCATGTTGTCCTCTATTGGCGGCGGATCGCGGTGGCGGTGGCGCTGGCCATTGTCGCCCTTGGCGGCTGCGCGCAACTGCCGCGCATCGACCCCAGCGGCGAGCGGTTCTTTCTGCCGCCGGCCTCGACGGCTCCTCCGCCCCAAGCGGGCGGCGTGCTTCCCTGGGAACCGGCCGAGTTGCTGCTTACCCCGGCCGTGAAGGTGGCACCCGTCGGAAGCGAAGTCGTGCTGATTGCCGGGGTCCGCGGGCCCGATCCGTACCTCCGGACGAACGAGCGGGTCGAGTGGCAGATCGCTCCCGGAGGGGTCGGTGAGTTCGTCGACTTCGATCCGCACGAATTCGTCGATTACCTGCTCTTCGATTTCACCCGCCCGCGCAAGATCACGCCGACCTACGCCATCAGCAGCACCTCGCGGCGTGCCGTGCGTCTGACCCGGGGCACGCCCGACCCGAACGACGACGTGGCCATTGCGAGCGGGCAGACGTGGGTGACGGTGACCTCGCCCGTCGAGGGGACGAGCTACGTCACGGCCCTTGCCCCGGCAATCCAGGCATGGGACCGTCGCGGCAAGACGGCCGTGATCCACTGGATCGACGCGCAGTGGCAATTTCCCCCCCCCGCGATCAATCCCGCCGGCACCCGGCACGTCTTCACCACCACGGTTACCCGGCAGAGCGACCAGTCGCCGCTGGCCGGGTGGCGCGTGCGGTATCAGATCACGGGCGGGCCACCGGCCGGGTTCGCGCCGACGGGCTCGCCCTCCGTGGAAGTCGAGACCGACGCGGCCGGCCGCGCCAGCGCCGAGATCTCGCAGTCTCGGCCGGTTCCGGGGACGAACACCGTGGCGATCGAACTCGTGCGGCCCGCCGGCGCCGCGGGCGGACGGATCGTCGTGGCCTCGGGTATAACCAGCAAGACCTGGTCGGCGCCGGGATTGGCGATTCGCGTGAGCGGACCCGCCGTGGCCAGCGTCGGCGCCACCCTCACCTACCGCATCGAGGTCTCGAACCCGGGCGACCTGCCGGTCGAGGCCGTGACGGTGCTCGACAATCTGCCCGAGGGACTCGCCTACCTCAACAGCTCGCCTCCGCCACAGACGTCCAGCGGGCGGAGCGTGCAGTGGCAGTTGGGGCGCGTGGCCCCTGGCCAGTGTTGCACGATCGAACTGAACGTGCGCGCCGAGCGTGCCGGCAGCGTGAGCAACTGCGTCGAGGCCGCGTCGGGCGGGCTCCGCGCCAAGGATTGCGCCTCGACGACCATTTCGACCACGCCGCCGGGTCCGCCCTTGTTGCCCGGTCCAGGCACGCCGCAACCCATCGGTCCCCCCGTCACGGTCCCCGCTGCGGCAGCCTTGGACTTGCAAGTCGTCGGGCCCGAGCGCGCCGCCGTGGGCGATCGCGTGACCTTCCGGATGGTCATTACGAACCGGGCATCGACCACGGCCAAGGGGGTGGCGATCAAGGCTCAGTTCGACCCCGGGCTCGAGCACGCCGTGGGGACCACGGCGATCCATCGCCCCTTGGGGGCCGATCTGCCGCCCGGCGAAACCGCGCAAATCGGGGTGGAACTTCGCGTGGTGCGTCCCGGGCGGTCGTGTCTCGGCGTCGAGGTCAGCGCGACCGGCATGGCGCCGGTGACGCGACAGGCTTGCCTGGTTGCGTCGGGCGAGGCGCCCGGGGCCGCCAAGCCGGCCCCTGCCGGCAAGAACCTCGCGGTGCAAGTCTCGACGCCGGATGTCCGGACCGGGGTCATCGACCAGAACGGCACGGTGAAGTTCGACGTGGTGGTGACCAACCAGGGCACCGAACCGATGACCAATGTGACGCTCTCTTGCCGCTTCGACCCGGCGTTGCTACCCAGCCGGGCCACGCCGGACCACCGCTACGACAAGGACACGAACAGCTTGAGCTGGACGCTCTCCACGCTTCGGCCGCGCGACTCCCAGCGGCTGGAGATGGAGTGTACCGCGGTCCGGCCCGCGGCCAGGGCGTGCAACCGCGTCTATGCGAAGAGCCTCCAAGGCGATTCGGTCGAGGCCGAGGCGTGCGTCGAGGTGCGCGCGGCCCAGCCGCCCACTCCGACCGGACTGACCATGAACATCGCCAGCCTGGCCACCCCGGCCGCGGTCGGGCGCGAATTCTCGTTCGTCGTCCAGGTGGCGAACCGGTCGCAATTCCCCGAGGAAGACGTCACGCTGACAGTAGTGCTTCCTCCGGAGTTGTTGCCGGTCCGCCTCGGGACGAGTGGACCGGCCGGCCCCCCACGCATCCTGCCGCACTTCGACGGCCAGACGATCCGGTTCGACCCGATCCCCGAGGTCTCGGCCGGCGAGACGCGGACCTACCGCA
>JANLFZ010000364.1 GCA_024653385.1 Thermoguttaceae bacterium
TGATGGTGCTGCCGCGGGGCGAGGGTCGAGGGAAGGGGCGCTAGTGGGTGGGGCGGTTTTCCGCTTTCGGGAGGATATGGGAGCGTGGGCCGGTGGGCCGATGCGCGGACGCGAGGCCAAACGTGGGTCAAACGCGCATTGACAGGGCAAGGCGTTTTCAGGTACAAGAGCCCACCTTTTCCTCGACTTCTCGTTTGGATCGGCCGGTCCGACCCGCCGCAGGTTGGCGGTGCGCGACCGGTCGGCCGGTAGTTCCACGGCATGGATGGGCTGGGCCGAGCCCGCCCTGATGGTATGTCCGCGACCCCCCCGACCGTCGATTCCGCGGAGAAACCTCCGGTCCCGGTGGATCGGCGCGCGCGGTTCGGCGCGCTGGCGGCCTGGGCCGTGGCTCATTGGTTCTTGTTGCTCTTGGCGCTACTGTCTTGTGTGGCCGTGGTGGGAGGGGTGGTGACGTATCGGATCATCACGGCTCCACCCGATCTGCCGCCCCATGTCGATCTGCTTGCCGAGGCCCTGGAGGCCCTGAAGCGTGGCGAGTACGCCGAGCCGCGCCGGTGGGCCGATCGACTGCGGCAGGCCGAGCCCGAGGCGTTCGACCCGGGTGGCCGAGCCTACGTCCTGGGCGTATTGGCTGCGCGCGATGCCCTAGAGGCCGACGAGCGGAACCAACGGCGGTTGTCGCTCGAGGCGACACGGCTTCTCGAAGAGGCCCGCATTCGCGGCTTTCCACCGGGCGAGCAATCGCGGGGGCTATTGCTTCTGGGGCGGTGTCTGTTTCGGGCGGGGGAGTACCAGGCCGCAAGGACGCTGTTGGCCGAGGCGCTGGAGAGCAATCCCGACGAGGCGGTCGAGATTCGGTTCCTGTTGGCGGCCGCCTGCGTGGAAAGCGTTCCTGCCCGAATGGCCGAGGCCATCGAGCACAACGATCTGATCCTGGCCTCTGGTTCGTTGACCCCGGACCAGCGCGATCGGGCCCTGATTCAGCGAGCCGAGATTCACCTTCAGGCGGACCATCTGGCTGCGTCCCTCGAAGCACTGGGGCAGGTGCCCGAGTCATCGCCTCGTCGGGCCGAGGCGGACGTGCTCCGGGCGAGGGTATGGCTGGCCGAGGCCCTAAAGCTGCGCGAGCAGTCGGCCGCCCAAGAGTTGGTCCATCAGAAGCTCGATGCCGCGACCGGGCTTCTTCGGAAGATCGCCGACGGCGGACTTCCGGCCCATGCCCCGGTCCGGCACGCCGAGTACCTGATGGGCGTCTGCCTTCAGGAGCGCGGCGATGCGAAGGCGGCCGGCGCGCAGTTCGAGCGCACGGCGATGTTGTTTCCGGGCACGGCCGAGGGACTGGCCGCGGCCTTTCGGCGGGCCGACCTGTTGCGCGAAGCCGGGCGCGACGCCGAGGCGGTCGATGGGTATGTGCAGGTGCTCAAGGCGATCGGTCCGGCCGACGAGTATCCCATTGCCTGGCTCCGTCCGGCGGAACTGCGGCGCCGGGTTTTGGAGGCGTTCCAGCAGTACCTCGAGCGGCGCAACTACGATCTGTGCCTGCGCCTTGCCGACACCTATGACACGCTATTCTCGAAGGAGCGGCAACTGTTGGCCACGGCCGAGGTGCATCGCGCGCGGGGCCGCGACCTGTTGAGTCAGGCCGCGCGCCTGCCGGGAGAGAAGGCCGAGACCGCGGCGCGGTCCGGGCGCGGCGACCTGCGCCGGGCGGGGGCGCTCTTTGCCGAGGCCGCCAAGCTGCGTTTCGCCACGCGGCAATATCCCGACGATCTTTGGGAGGCGGCCACGAGCTTCTTGGAGGGCCGGGGGTACGAGGACGCGGTGCGTCTGTTCCGCGAGTACCTGGCCAACGAGGTCCGGCGGCGCCAGACCGAGGCGATGGTCGGTCTGGGCGAGGCGCTCTTGGCGCTCGATCGGGTCGACGAGGCCATCGAGACCTTGCGGCAGTGCGTGGCGCTGTATCCGCGGGATTCCGGTTCGTTTCGGGCCAGGCTGCTGGCCGCGGCCGCGTTGGCGGAGAAGGGCGACGCCGCGGCAGCGGAACGGATGCTCCACGAGAACCTCGATGGGCCGTCGCTCACGCCGGCCAGCAAGGAGTGGCGCGATTCGCTGTTCGCGCTGGGCCGGCTTCTGCACGCGCAAAGGAAATACGACGAGGCGGCGCGGCGGCTGGACGAGGCGGTGCGCCGCTATCCCGACGCCCCCCCGTCGCTCGAGGCGCGGTACCTTCTGGCCGACAGCTCGCGCCAGGCGGCGCGCATCGAGACGCAGAAGCTTCAGAAGGACCTGGTCGAGGACGTACGTTTGGCCCGCTACCGGCGGATCCGCGAGTTGCTCGGCGCGGCGGCGGAGCAGTTCCGCGACGCCCAGGACGCCTTGGTTCGGCAACAGGAGGTGCGCGAGCTGACGCCGTTGGAGCGGGCCATGCTGCGGAACTGCTACTTCGCCTTGGGCGACGTGAACTACGACCTCGGCCAATACGACGCGGCGATCAAGGCCTACGGTCTGGCGATCAGCCGCTACCAGAACGCCCCCGAGGTCTTGGAAGCGTACCTTCAAACCGCCCGGGCGTACCGGCAATTGAATCGGCCTCAGGACGCTCGGGGCACGATCGAGCAGGCCCGCGTGGTGCTCGGCCGGATGAAGCCTCAAGCACCGTTTGCGGAGACGACCAACTACACGGCGCAGGAGTGGGAGCAGGTTTTGGCCCAGGCGGCCGAGGTGGAATGAGGGATCCCGTTCGGGGCATCGCAGGACCAGGCACCCGACCATGAGTGCGTTCGACACCGACTTACTGAGCGATTGGGTTCGGCGGAAACACAACTGCCTGTTGCACCTGCGCGACCTGGGCCGGCGGCAGCTCGAGTTGGTGCGCGACGGGGGGATGAGCGAATTGCTCGACGTGTTGGCGGCCAAGCAGCAGTTGCTGGTGGAACTCCAGCGTGTCGAGCGGGGGTTGGATCCGTTTCGCGGCCAGGACCCCGACAAGCGGCCGTGGCGCTCGCCCGAGGACCGCCGGCGGTGCGCCGAGCAATTGGCCCGGTGCGAAGCCCTGTTGGCGGAAATCGTCAGCCAGGAGAAACAGAGCGAACGCGACCTGTTGCGTCGCCGGGACGAGGCTGCCCAGCGGCTTCAAGGCGTGCACACGGCTGCGCAGGCGCGCAGCGCCTATGCGGCCTCCGCCCCCTCCGCTTCGGCGGGCCTCGACATGACCAGTTGACGTTGGGGGGCAGGATTCCTCCTGCCCGATGTCCGGTGAACCGTCCGATACTCGCATCGCAAGAGCAGAACGAGCGGTGGGCGCTGGACGAGCTGCCCCGCGACGACGTGGTGGCGCGCGGCATGGCCCTGGATGCCAGCGCCGACCTGGCCACCGTGCTGGCCGCGTGGGACGCGGCGACCGGCCGGCTTCAGGAGACCCACGAAGCGCTTCGCAAGGAGGTCCAGCGCCTGACCGACGAGCTGGAGGTGAAGAACCGGCTGGCCGATCTCGGCCAGATGGCGGCTCACGTGGCGCACGAGGTCCGCAACAGCCTGGTTCCGGTAACGCTTTATCTGAGCGTGCTGCGACGGCGGATCGCGCGCGATCCCGAAGCCCTGGAGGTGCTGGGCCGGATCGAAGCGGGATTCGCGTCGTTGGAATGCACGGTGCACGACCTGTTGCACTTCACCTCGGACCGCGATCCGCAGTGGAGCGCATTCGGCGCGCGGGAGCTGATCGACGAGGTCCTCGCGTCGGTGGCGCCGCAGATGGCGGCGCAGGACATTCGCGCGGTCGTCGAGGTCTCGGCGGAGCAGACCCTGGTCGCCGACCGCGACATGATGCGCCGGGCCCTGTTGAATCTCGTGCTCAACGCCCTGGATGCCATGCCCCAGGGCGGCACGCTGGCCGTTTCCGCCGCCGAGGGGCCCGGCGGGGTCGATCTGCGCGTGGCCGACACGGGCTCGGGGCTGTCGGGCGAGTCGCGTCGCCGGGCGTTCGAACCGTTCTACACGACCAAGCCCGGCGGCACGGGATTGGGGTTGGCGATCGTCTATCGGATTGCCGAGGTGCATGGGGGGGAAGTGGCGGCCGGGAACGCCGACCACGGCGGGGCCGTCTTCACCCTCCGCATTCCCAGACCAAGCAAGGAGGCTGCGGCATGACGCCTGACCGCAACGCGCGTGGCTCGGTCCTGGTCGTCGACGACCACGCGGACGCCCGTGAATCCATGGCCTTTGTGCTCCGCCAGGCGGGGCACCGGGTCGAGGGGTGCTCGAGCGCGGCCGAGGCCCTGCACCGCATTCAGAACGAACAGTTCGATTGCATCATCACCGACCTGAAGATGCCCGGCATGAGCGGCATCGAGTTCATCCTCCAGCTCGAAGAGCGGCGCTACAAGGCCCAGGTCGTCATGGTCACGGCCCACGCTTCCGTGGCGACCGCCGTGCAGGCCATGCGCCACGGGGCGTTCGACTACATCGAGAAACCGTTCGACGCGGAACAGCTCGAGGATCTGGTCGCCCAGGCCGTGCGCCACGGCCGGCTGGTGCGCGACGACGCCGGCGGCGCAGGCGGACCGGCCAGGCCCCAGGCAGCCCACCAGCCCCCGGTGATGATCGGCTCGGGGCCGGCCATGCAAGCGCTTCGGGCGAAAATCGACCTCGTCGCGCGCACGGCGGAGACGGTGCTCATCTTGGGCGAGAACGGCACCGGCAAGGAACTCGTGGCGCGGTCGATTCACGCCCAAAGCGATCGGCGCCAAGGGCCTTTGGTCAGTTTGAACTGCCCCGCGCTATCGGCCCACCTGCTCGAAAGCGAGTTGTTCGGGCACGAGAAAGGGGCGTTCACCGGGGCCGACACGGCCCGCGTGGGGCGTTTCGAACGGGCCGACGGCGGCTCGATCCTCCTCGACGAGGTGACCGAGATCGAACCCCCGCTCCAAGCCAAGCTGCTGCGCGTGCTTCAGGAGCGGACCTTCGAGCGCGTCGGCTCGAGCGAGACGCGCCGGGTCGATGTGCGCGTGCTGGCCACCACGAACCGCGATCTCCGCGCCCAGGTCGACGCGGGCCGGTTCCGCGAGGACCTGTACTTCCGCCTGGCGGTGCTGCCGATCCACGTGCCGCCGCTGCGCGACCGGCGCGAGGACGTGCCCGAGCTGGTCCAGCACTTCCTCGCCCGCGCCGCCGCGCGGCTCGGGCGCGACCCCTGCTCGCTCGACGCGTCGGCGATGGATCTATTGATGAACTACCACTGGCCGGGCAACGTGCGCGAGTTGGAGAACCTGATGACCCGCGCGAGCGTCCTGTCGAGCGAGGGCCCTTTGGGCGCCGACGAAATCCGGCGATGGCTCTTGGCGGACCCCAAGGCCCCGGCTCAGGCCGCCGGGCCGGCGACCGCCGGCATTCCCGTTGGCCTGAGCCTCGAGGAGATGGAACGGCGGCTCATCGAGGCCACCCTCGAACGATTCGGCGGCCACCGCGAGAAGACGGCCAAGGCCCTGGGCATCGGCGTGCGCACGCTGTGCGGCAAGCTCCGCCAGTACGGGTACGCCCCGCGGGCGAAATCGCTGGGCCGTGCGGCCTGAATTTCAAAGGAAAAGGAGAAACCCAAACGGCAAACCTCGCCAGTCGGATTCGGCAGATCCTGCCGGTGTGCGACGATCGCCCGCGGCGCCGGCGCGACGGTGGGCCCGTTGGTTCGGGCCGTCGCGGGGAAACCGCCGCCGGGAAAAGCCGTTTCGCCGCGGAATCTCGGCGATGGCACGCGAGTTGCTCGGGCGAAATCGGCGAGGCAAGAAGGTGATCGGCATGTTCGAGGGAATTGTTCAGTCGAGTTCGATCCCGGTGTTGGAACAGGTCGTCCGGTTCTCGCAGGCCCGGCACACGGTGCTGGCCGGGAACCTGGCGAACCTGCACACGCCGGGGTATCGCGTGCGCGACTTGTCGGTCACCGACTTCCAGAACCGGTTGAAGGAAGCGATCGCCGCGCGCGGCCGGCCGCAGGCTGCCGTCTCGCCCGGCATGACGGCCGACCGCCCGGACGTTCCCCTCGCCGAAGTGGCCGAGAACTCGAAGAGCATCGTCTACCACGACGACAGCAACATCGCCCTGGAGACCCAGGTGACCGAGATGGTCAAGAACCAGTTGCAGCACAATCTGGCCCTGTCGATCATGGCCAGCCAGTTCCGGTTGCTCCAGACGGCCATTAGCGAACGGGTGTGAGGAGTACCATGTTTCCCTCGCTCGACATCAGCACCAGCGCCTTGGTGGCCCAGCGGGTCCGGATGAACGCCATTTCGGGCAACCTGGCGAACTTATCGACGACGCACAACGAGGCGGGCGAGGCGTCGCCGTACCAGAAGCGCCACGTGGTCTTTCAGACCGACGAGAGCGTCGGCGCTCGGGGAGCGGCGGGCGTCAAGGTGTCGTCGATCAGGATCGACGCCA
>JANLFZ010000365.1:0-304 GCA_024653385.1 Thermoguttaceae bacterium
AAGCGAGCCCATCCTAGCCCCCACGGAGAGGTGGCTGAGTGGTCGAAAGCGTCGGTTTGCTAAACCGATGAGGGCCCCAAAGCCCTCCGCAGGTTCGAATCCTGTCCTCTCCGCTACGAACCGAAACGCCCTTCGCAAGTTGCCTCTTGGAAGGCACTTGCGAAGGGCGTTTGGCATTGGGATGAGTCTTTGGGCCGGCAGGTGGCGGGCCTTCTGCTTTGGGGCGATCAAAGCAGGTTGACGACCCGCTCGGCCAGGCCCGGGTTCTCCGTGAGCCAGGTCTCAAAAAGCCGCCGTCCCCCCA
>JANLFZ010000365.1:314-6359 GCA_024653385.1 Thermoguttaceae bacterium
CGCTCGGCCAGGCCCTTCTCGCCGAGCACGACGTTCAGCTTGCCGCTGGCGGCGACCTTCTCGAGGACCTCGAGTTCCCGGAGCCGCATGAGCGTCGGGTTGCCTTCCAGCAGCTTTGCCGTGTTGGCCTGGCTACGCATGGCCGCCGTTTCCTCGCGGCGGACGATCAGGTTGGCCTCGGCCGCCTTCTTGGCCTCGGTGACCTTGTTCATCAGGTCCTTCATGTCGCCCGGCAGGATCACGTCGCGGATGCCCACCGACAGGACCTCCAGCCCCAGCGCCGTCACCCGCTGCCGAACGATGGCATCCAACTCTTTGGCCACTGCGTCTTTGTCGGCCAAGAACTGGTCGAGTTCGCGAGCGCCGACCACCGCGCGCAGGGCCAACTGGGCCTCGCGGTACAGCGCCTGCCGGACGTCGTCGACCACGCTCAGGACCTTGTGCGCGTCGGTCACGCGATAGGTGACCACGGCGTTCAGTCGCAGCGTGACCTTGTCGGCGGTCATGATCTCCTGGCCGCCGATGTCGAGCATCGTGTCGCGCAGGTCCATCGGCATGAGCAAGACCTTGGCCATGTTCTTCCAGAAGGCGTACTTGCCCGGCGGCAGGGTTTCGACGTAGCGGCCGTCCTCGAACAGCACGCCGACGTAGCCCTGCTCCACGGCGAACGTGTCGAGCACGCGGTCGGCCATCGGCGACCGGACGATCACCCGGAGATCCTTGTGGTCGAAACGGACCTTGTGGGCGTCGATGATCTCGACGGCGACCTCCCGGAAGGTCGTCCAGTAGGCGTACAAGCCCGGCGGCAGGATGTGGCTGAACCGGCCGTCGACCCAGACCAGAGCCCGCTCGTAGTCTTTCAGGTCGAGCACGATGGCGCGGTCCTTCAGCGCGCCCGACTTGACGATCATGTCAAGCTTCTCGTGGGCCAGCCACGGCGCGCGCTGCGAGACGATCTCGACGCTGACCTTGCCCAGCGGATCGAAGAACCAGTGGCGGCCGGCGCCGAGCAGCCCTTTGAACTCGCCGTCGCGGAAGTACAGGCCCATCTCGTAGCTGCGAATCTTGACGGTCTTCAGGATCCACGGGTTCATGCTTCACCTTCGTTCCTGCGGCGACCACGGAAGCCGCCTTGGTTTCGTTTCGCGTCGTGTCAGGCAAAGCCGTTGGGCGGCGGGACCAACGGCGATCGCACGTCGCAGTGCGGAGTGCCGTTTGAGCATCGACAGCGCCATGGGCGACACGGCAGTTTCGGTCGGGCTAGTCGCTGCCGGGGCAAGCCCCGACGCAAGTCGCCCGACCTCCGCTGCCGCTTGCCCATGGGCCGGTCGAAGCGGTATCCACGCACTACAGGCACTGGGCCGTGCCGCCACCGGCGGTCGCGCGCCGGGCTTGCGCCAAGTCCCGCGGCAGCCGCAAGGGCGGACTGCCCGAATCCTCGACGCCGCCGGTCGTTCGCCCGGCGGTGGCCGATCACCCATTGGCCCGCCTCCCTCGGGCCTGTTCCAACAGGGTTGCACCCTGCGACATTGGTACGGGAGTCGAACCCGTGACAGCCAGATCCCTAGTCTGGTGCTCTAACCGCTGAGCTAACCTCGGTGGACACGACCTTCGGTCAGAACCCATGGACGGAACACACGTAACCAACCGCCTCGTGGGAGGACGGGGCCACGTGCGCCGTTGGCCTGGCCGTATCGTTGCTCTTGAAGAGACGCCGGTGGGAGTCGAACCCACTTCGAGCTGCTTTGCAGGCAGCCGCCTTGCCATCGGGCTCCAGCGTCAAGCGTCCTCGCCAGGAGTCGAGCCTGGCGTTCCACGTTCGCAAGGTCGCGTGCAAATTTCCCACGCTCCAATGGCCTTCGTCATTCGACCTTCGTCATTCTGCCCAGGGGTGTCCGGGGAGAGTCGAACTCCCACCCTCTGGTTCACAGCCAGCCGTGCAAAGACCACTACACCACAGACACCGTGCCGAGGGCTTAGGTATTGGGAGATTGAGGCAACACGGGATAGTCCCATTTTCTCGGGCTTCGCCGTAAAAATCGGGACAGTCCCCGTGAACGGTTACCATCGGGGCGAGAGCGGAAGGCATGGGAGTTGAACCCACATCCCCGTGAGGGGGCACGGTTTAGCAAACCGGCTCGGCAAGCCATATCCGACTACCTTCCGGGCATGTCGCTGACGACATCAAAGAACTCCCTTGGAACCTCGATCGCAAACTCTCCGTCCTGAAAAACCATGTCAACGCGGTCGGGCTTCGCCGACGTGGCTTCCATCCTCACGACTACCTCGTCCCCGCCCTGGAACTCACGTTCCGGTGGGTTGGCGAGGTCCATGGGGCCGAGTTTCAGGTAGTAATAGGCTTTGCCGCGCTCGCCAATGAATCGGATCAGCACCGTCCTCGCCATGGGACCAGGAGATCCCTCCAGTGACCAAGGGGAGAGTCAACCTCCCATGCTTGCGGCACGACGTTCTGAGCGTCTCATCCTGCCGCTGGATGGCCCCGCATCGGTGGCGCCCTTGGAGACACAGCCCGCGGGGCACAGGTTCGGGGACGAAAAGCGAAGCGGTTCTGGCTACAAGCCGGCAACTCGGTATGCCTCGTTGAGCGTTCGGGCTATGATGACGCCATGAACGACAGCTCGGTCGAGGACGAAAGACTGCTCCGCAATGGGACTGAGGGCCTGCGAGCGGTTATAGTCTGTATAAGAGGGATCGAACCTCTGTTTCCCGCGCCCAAGGACGCCCGGACATTCCGGGAGGTTCGCCAAGTGCCCTCAACGCGACTTCGGGCGAGACACCGGCGTCTCGGTTTTCCATTGCGGTGGATCCTTATCGCGCCATGCCTTATTGCCACGCCCGAAGTTCGCCGACCGCGGCAGGGTCGAAAAGGCCCAGCCGTCCCGTGGCCAGTTCGGGCAGGCTGTAGCACTCCATGAGTACGTCGTCGAGGTAGAACTCCACGAGTCCGTGGCGGAGGCAAAGGCGGAATCGGGCGGTCGGGCCCGGGGACATCTGCCGGTCGGCACGCTTTTCCTCCTGAAACCCGGAGCCGTCGGGACCGATCGAGCCGAATCGGGTCAGTCCCGCGGGACCGACGAGGATGGCCGCTGCCTTCGCGTCTCGGCACTCGATGTAGAGACCGCAAGCCACGGCGCCGCCCGCCGGGCCGGCCGGCGCGGGAAGGCGAAGCGTCCCTTCCAGGACCAGCCCTCGGTCCGTCGGGAAGGTGTTCGCCAGCATCGCGGGCAAGCCGGTTTGGGACGCGGAAGCAGGCGCGAGGACGACTTCGATCGGGCGGTGCTTGAGCGCGTTGTTGCCCGGCCACCACGCCAGGCGCAGGGTGCCTTCGGCGTCCACGACCGCCCGCTTCAGCAAGCCAAAGTACACGGTTCCCAACTCGCCGGGCGCGGTGCGTCGAGCGATGGCATGGTGATTGATGAGCATGCCGTCGGGATGCGGGAAGAAGCGGGCGAAGTAGGTGTGTCCGGCGAGCACGTCGAGGTTCTTCCGGGCGGGCGCAAAGGGGCCTTCGGGACGGTCGGCCACCAGAGTGATCATCTTGCCTTGCGTGCCCCACAGCATGTAGTACCGCCCGGCCATCGGCTCCACGGCCCCTACTTCGCCATGCTCGGCGATGCCCCGGAGTTCCGGCGGCGGGAGGGCTTCCCATCGAACGCCATCGGCCGACTGGCCGAACCCCGGCCCGGGACCACGCTTCGGCGTTGCGGTCCAGTAGCCGTAAAGCCCCCCGCCGGGTCGGGCGATGGTCCAGATGCAATCCCAGCGTCCGGTCGGTTCGTACCACCGAGCATCCTGGACGAACTCGTACTCCCGCCCCAAGCGGTTCCACTGGACGAGGTCGTCCGACTGGGCGAAGAAAATGGTCTGGCGCGGACCACGCCATTCGGAGAAGTTCAGAAAGAACCTGCCGTCCTGGTCGAAGCGTGGCGATCTCCAGGTCGAGCCGGTGCCCATCCACACCGCGTCGTCGCTCTTGCCCAGGATACGGCCGTGCTCGGTCCAATGCGCGCCGTCGGTCGACGTGGCCAGCGAGAAGTTGTCCCAGTTGGCCCCCGACTTGGCCAGCGCGAAAAGGTAGTACGTTCCGCGGTGGAACAAAAGCCACGTATCCCACAGGTCGCCGGTGTCGAGGTTGCGGGGCTTGTAGAACATGCCTTGCGGCTCGGACGGGCGCACGGCCCTGACCACGAGGTAATCCTGGCGGCCATCCAGCACCAGCCGTCCGCCGGCCACATGGGCGTTGCCGCAGAGCTTGCCGACCGGGAAGTTCCCCATCCGGTCGCGCGGGCCGTCGTCGAACGTCCACCAGCCGAGCGGTTTGGGGTCGGACAGCCGGCCAATCGCCAGCCCGGCCAACTGCTGCGGATCGAGAGCCCGGTCGTAGAGCCGGGCCTCTTCGATCGCGCCGGCGAGGCACTCCGGCACGCCGACCTGCCGGGTGCCCATGAGCACGGCGGCGCCGCCATCGAAAGTCGTTTGCCCTCCCGCGTCGTAATCGGCATACAGTTGGCCATTGCGGAAAATGCTGATGTGCCGGCCGCGGTAAACCACGGCAATTTGGATGAGCTGGCCGGGAGTGGCGGTCTCCTCGGGATACGCCGACTGGTCGGCAGGGGTGCGGCGGAAGTAGTCGCTGCCGGCCATCCACCTCCGCGGCATGCGCTCGGCGAAGACGATCGCGTCGAAGCGCGAGTCCTGCCACAAACCGAGCACTCCGACCCCGCGCTGCGAGGTGTTCGCCAGATCGACCCACGCAACGAGGGTCTTGTCGCCGATCGTGGGGATCTGCACTCCCGGGGGCTCCGCCGAGGCCCCAGGCGGCATCCCGTCCGCGCCCGCGGCATGCGCAAACAGAACCATCAGCACGAACCGGGGAAGATCGTCGAGACGTCGGAGATACGGTTGCCCAGGACGCATGCGAATTGCCTCCCGAGTCGGGCGGACCTATACTGCGGTTCTGCGGCTTGCGGACGAAGCCGCGCTTGCGCAGCCCGGGGCTTCATTGTTTCCGAATTCCCCGCGCCCAGCAACTTGCCCAAGAGACTCCGCATGAAATCCATCACCCCGTTGATCACTTCCGTCGCGCTCTTGGCCGTCTCGGTCGTTGCGCTGGCCGGCGAGCCTTCTCCGCCCCCGCGTGCCGCCCGCTCGGTCCACCTGGGCTACGTGGCCCCCGAAGCCACGGCGTTCTACAACGAGCTTTCGGTCGAGAAATCGGTGCCCGGCAGCTACTTCATGGCCTGCGGCTTCAACCACGGCTACTTCGGCATCCAAGAGCTGGCCGGCGGCAAGAAAGTCGTTCTGTTCTCCGTGTGGGACCCGACGAAGGGAGACGACCCGAACGCGGTGGCCCAGGAGCACCGCGTCGAAGTGCTCTACAAGGCCGACGAGGTGATCGCCAGACGGTTCGGCGGCGAGGGGACCGGCGGCCAGAGCTTCTTCCACTACGACTGGAAGGTCGGCCAGACGTATCGCTTCCTGGTCAAGGCCGCGGTGACGGAGAAGAAGACGGCCTATTCGGCCTGGTTCTATCTCCCCGAGTCCGAGACCTGGAAGCACTTGGTGACCTTCCGCACCCGGACCGGCGGCGACCGCCTCAAGGGCCTCTACTCGTTCATCGAGGACTTCCGCCGCGATGGCCGAAGCGCGACCGAGGTGCGCCGGGCGGTTTTCAAGAACGGCTGGGTTTGCACGCCCGCAGGCCGCTGGGAGCCGTTGGTCAAGGCCCGGTTCACCGCGTCGGGGGCGTCCTGGGAAGCCAAGGACACCATCGACGCGGGCGTGGCGAAAGGGCAGTTCTATCTCCAGACCGGCGGCGACACGCGGACGACGACAGCCCTCAGCACCGTGCTGGAACGTCCTGCCGGAAACGCCGGCCCGCCACAAGTCCCCGAAGACTGACCCGAGCGGTTCGCGGCGACGACCGATGCCGCCCGAGGTCGGCCGCCGGTTAGGGCCTGTAAAACAACAAGTTGGGCAAACATGAGAGAGCAAGGAAGCGCAAGCGCCCTTGCTCTCGTATTG
>JANLFZ010000366.1:0-425 GCA_024653385.1 Thermoguttaceae bacterium
GGCCCCCCCACCGCCGAGTACCAGTTGCAGAAGCTCGCCGAGCTGCTTCCCCCTCGGGACCTGACCAAGGCGCCCGCGGGCTTCGACCCGGTCGTCTGGGCCGCGTTCATTCCCGAGGATAACCCCCTGACGCCCGAGCGGGTCGAGCTGGGCCGAAAGCTCTACTTCGACACGCGGTTGTCGCGCGACGGGACGGTCTCGTGCGCGACCTGCCACGACGTGACGCGGGGGTTTACCGATCAACGGCCGGTCTCGGAAGGGATCGGCGGCCAGCTCGGCAAGCGGAACGCGCCGACCACGCTGAACGTGGCGCTGTTGCAGACGCTGTTCTGGGACGGCCGCTCGCCGACCCTCGACCACCAGGCCCGAATGCCCATCCTGAACCCGATCGAGATGGGCATGCCCGACGAAGCGACCGCGCTGGC
>JANLFZ010000366.1:435-6346 GCA_024653385.1 Thermoguttaceae bacterium
CTGGCGGCCATCCGCGACGATCGCCAGTACCAGGAGGCGTTCCGGAAGGCCTTCGGCCGGCCGATGAACTACGAGGACCTGGGCCGGGCGATCGGGGCCTTCGAGCGGACGCTGGTCTTCGTCGATTCGCCGTTCCGGAAGTTCCTCGGCGGCGACATGGCGGCGATCTCGCCCCAAGCCCGCGCCGGCTGGGAACTGTTCAACGGCAAGGGCCGGTGCATGACCTGCCATCCCATCAACCCGTCGAACCCGCTGGGCACCGACCACCGTTTCCATAACGTGGGCGTGTCGGCCCGGCATCACGACTTCGAGGGTCTGGCGAAGAAGGCCCTCAAGGCCCTGCAAGACGACCCTTCCGAGCAGCGGCTCGACGAACTGGCCGTGGGCACGGATCTGAGTGAGTTGGGCCGCTTCATGGTGACCCACAACCGGGCCGACATCGGCTCGTTCCGCACGCCGCTGATCCTGAACATCGGCATCACCGCGCCCTACATGCACGACGGGTCGCTGGCGACCTTGTGGGACGTGCTCGACCATTACAACAAGGGAGGCGAGGCGAATCCGTTCCTCGACGGAGGCATCGAGCCCTTGGCCTTGAGCGAGGAAGAAATCGACCAGCTCGTGGCCTTCCTCTTCACGCTGACCGATGTCCGCTTCGCCGCCGACAACCAGCGCGAGATCGAGCGGCAACGGACCCTGGCCGCCAAACAGCGCCCGGTGCGCGACGAGGCCATGGCGCTGCGCAAGACGCTGCCCTTCGAGCGGCGGGTGACCGGTCCCAAGAGCACCTCCAAGTAATAAGGAGCGATCCCCGATGGCTACTCACAAGAGCGTGGAAACCAAGTACCTCGAAGAGCGCCGGCAGTTCTTCCGCGGTCTGCGGAACCTCGATCGCCGCTCCTTCTTGAAGGTCTCGGCAGCGGCCTTGGGCGCGACGGCCGGATGGGCCACCCCCCACTCGTTCACCCCGGTGACCGTGGCGCAGGGCGCCGAAGGCGCGACATCGCAGCCGGCCTTCCGCTTCGCCTACATCTCCGACTCGCACCTGTACGAGCGCGACGTGAACGACCGGTTCGTGCGGGGCTTGCTCCGCGCGGTCGACGACGTGAACAACCTCGACCCGCAACCGGACTTCGTCTTCTACGGAGGCGATCTGGCGCAGCTCGGCCAGGCCAAGGAACTGGAATTGGGGGCCCAGATCCTCAAGAACCTCAAGGCCCCCCTGAAGATCATGGTGGGCGAGCACGACTGGTACCTCGACATGGGCCAGAAGTGGCAGGAGCTGTTCGGGCCGCCGACCTATTCGTTCGATCACAAGGGGGTGCACTTCGTCGTGCTCATGAGCGTCCTGGAGCGCGACTTCTGGACGGCCCGGCGGATGACGGCCATGGAGCGCATGCAGACCGTCGCCGGCCTCGACAACGGGTGGCAGAACCCCTTCATGGTCGGCCCGCGCCAGCGGCAGTGGCTGGCCGACGACCTGGCGAAGCTGCCCGACGACGCGCGGATCATCGTCTTTTCCCATTCGCCCCTGTACAAGCTGTACAAGCCCTGGAACTTTTGGACCGACGACGCCGAGGAGGTCCAGGCGATCCTCAAGCGGTTCAAGCAGGTCGTGGTCATCCACGGCCACACCCACCAGTTGCTGACCAACCGCATCGGGAACATTCACTTCCACGGGATGCTGGCGACGGCGTGGCCGTGGCCCTATGCGCCCGAGGGCACGCCCGAGCTGACCATCCAGATGAGCCGTCCCGATCCGTTCAACCCGAGCGACGGGTGCGGCGATGGCGAGGTCCACGTTCATCCCGATGGGCTGGTCGACAAGGTCTACAGCCTGTGGAACCGGAACCCCATCACGGTGACCAGGACGTACATGGCCAGTTGGGGCAAACAAGACGTGCCCCCGAAGCCCAACCGGCCTGCCTACTGAGAGCCAGCACGAGCCTACGAGGAGAAGGAGACGAATCATGCGAACCATGCGAATCCCGCGCCGCATCGGCGGCGTCGTTGTCGGCACGATTGGAGTTCTGTTGGCGCTGCTTGTGCTGGGGGGTGTCCCAAAGGCCGGGCCCCCCGCGGGCCTCGCGCCGGCCGCGGCCGAAAGCCCCCCTGTGGTTGCCGTCGCGGCGGCAGCCCCCGCGCCCGCTCGCTCGCCGTCGAAGAACGACCAACCGACCGTCCAGATCGGCGCTTGCGACGGCGGAGCGCCCGTCGAGGTTTCCAAGGACCTCAAGGGCAAGGCCCTGGCCGACAGCCTGATGGACCAATGGAAACGCAGCCACCCCGAGGCGAATTGGGTGACCGAGGAGAAGGAGAAGCACGCCCTGAAGCCGCCGGCCGACAACTCGGGCCTGCTCAAGGGTGCCCAGGGTAAGAGCCACACCTACGGCAACTACACCGAGCGCGACATTCTGCTATGGGCCCGGGAAACCGAGAAGTTCGTGGCCGAGGGCTCGCGCATCTTCCACAGCGCCGACCTGTTGGGCAGCGAGGTGGCCGTCTCGTGCGACATGTGCCACCCCCACGCGGCCAACACGCATCCCGAGACCTACCCCAAGTACCAGGTGCAATTGGGACGCGTGGCCCTGCTCCGCGACATGATCAACTGGTGCATCGAGAACCCGGTGCGCGGCGAGAAACTGGCTGCCGACAGCCCCACGATGCGGGCCCTGGAGGCGTACATCCTCTCGCAACGCAAGGGCGTTCCGATGGAGTACGGAAAGCACTGATGAACGCGGTAACCGATCGCGGGGACTGTCCCCATCTCGCGCCGGGTGGCACGTCCCGGAAGGGCGTGGCGCGGCGAGCCCTGGGGCCGACGGACCACGCCCGCGCTTCGCCCCGGGCGTGCCACCCGGTCGCGCACACGGGCACCAGAGGAGAGACGCCATGAATCAACCGGAGGGAGTCGCACCGAAGCGAGCGTCGGGTTTTCTGTCGCTTCCCTCGTCGGGCGTCGGCAAGTGGTCGGCGTGGCTGCTCGTGGTATCCTTGGTGCTGATCCTCCTCAACAACCTCGTGGTGATGCCGAATACGGAGCGACAAACGGGCCTTGAGCTGGCGCAGCAGGCCTTCAACCGCGCCGTGTTCCTGTGCGTCGCCTTCGCCGGCGTGACCGGGCTGTATGCGATCGTGATGAAGCGAGATCGCTCGTGGGCCCTGTTCGTGGCGGTCCTACTGTTCGTCGTGGCGGTTGGGTTCAATCTGGGGGCGCACCTCGATTCTCCATGACGAGGCCGCGCCGGGTGCCACGGCTGGCTTGTCCAGCCGTGCCGTTCACGCGCCATTCAGACACTGTCGGACAAAGCCGTCATTAACGTCCAAACTGAACCGACTTCGCCAGTGCCCCCATTCGTCTTTACCAATCGCTCCGGTCGGCCAGCCATTGCCACTGCTGGACAAGCCAGCAGTGGCACCCGCGCGTGGTGGCGCGCCCTGGAACGGACGGACCCACGCCCGTCGATTCGCGCGGGGCGCGCCACCCGGTCTGTAGGGTTTACCGGGTGCGCATCGGCGGCCGGCGGACCGGCAGTTTCTTGCGGGTCACGGCGGCGGCCTTGCGCACGGCCGCGACGCCGTTATCGCTGAGCACCCGCTGGGCCTTGGCCAGGTCGTTCACCTTGACCACGGCCAGGCATCCCCGCTTGGGCCCGTCGGAGGCAAACGAGCAGTACGCGTAGTCGATGTTCAGGTGTTCGGCGGCCAGCCGCTCGCAGATCTTGCGGAAGGCCCCGGATTGGCTGGGCACCTCGACCAGCAGCACGTCGGCCGGCTCGCAGCGGATGTTCAGGGCATTGAGGACCTGCACGGCCTTGCCGGCGTCGTCGGGCACGAACCGCACCGTCCCGCGGTCCCCGGAGTCCATCACGGCCAGCGCCCGAAAGTTCACCTTCTCCTTGTTCAGCGCCGCCAGCATGGCGGCCAGCCGGCCAGGTTTGTTGACCAGCGACACCGACAGTTGCTTGGCCGTCTGCATTCCGTTCCTCCTTTGATCAGAGGTGCTGTGTGGAACCGAGTCGCAAAGCCAGCGGGCTGTCCAGCGGCAGGTCGAGCCACCCGCGCAACGGTTGCCGGAGGCATGTTCGGTCGAACCCGAGATCGTTGCGCCTCCTTGGATTCTGGGTTCCCAGAGATCGCCCAACTTGTCGCATGGCCGGCCCTACATAGTATACGCCGCCACTTGGCCCAAGGCACGGATTACTCCAGCGGGGGGCTGCGGAAATGCCCTCGGAACGCGGCCTCGCTAGGCCAAGAGGCGATGGACACTTTCCAAGAGCCGATCCATGGCGAACGGCTTGCGGATGTAATCGTCGACGCCCAGCATCTCGGCGTACGCCTTGTGCCGGCTGCCTTCGTTGGCCGTGATCATGATGACGCGCGTGGGGATGCGCCGGGTGCGCCGAAGCCGCTCCAGGACGAGAAAGCCGCTCCGGCGGGGCATCATCATGTCGAGGATCACGAGGTCCGGGTCTTCCCGTTCGGCCATGGCCAGCCCCTGATTGCCGTCCCGCGCGATGAGGATCTCGTAGCCCTTGGCCTCGAGCGCCAGCTTCATCGACTCGACGATCTCGGGGTCATCATCGACCAGCAAAATCCTCTTCGCCGGAGGCTTCACTTCCGTCTTCGTGGTTTCGTCGGGCATCCGACCACTCCTCCTGCCTTAAGCGTCTGGAAGGCAACCGGCTGGGCCCAAGAGCACGCCAGCGGATTGCCGTCGCTTGTCCGTTTGGGGCATCGCTCGGCTTCGTCCCCCCAGCATTCTATGATTATCCATCCAGGGGGCCCTCGGCAAGCATCGACGCCGGAGAATCGGAGGATTCGATCTTTCCTTCGTGAAGGAGAATCGTGCGCTGCGCGTGGTTCGATGCGACCTGTTGATGCGTGACGAGGACCACGGTTCCCCCCTGACGGTGGAACGTCTCAAGCAAGTCGAGCACCGTCGCCGTGTTCTGCGGATCGAGGTTGCCGGTCGGTTCGTCGGCCAACAAGAGCCTGGGCTGGTTGATCAAGGCGCGCGCGATGGCCACGCGCTGGCACTCGCCGGTGCTCAACTCGGCGGGGCGATGCCCGGCGCGATCGGCCAGGTGGAAGTCGTAGAGGAGTTGATGGGCTCGCTTCTTGGCGGCCGCCTCCTGGCCGGGCAGTGCGGCCATGGCGACGTTTTCGAGGACCGTCAGATACGGCAAGAGGTGGAACGTCTGGAAGACGAATCCCACGTGGCTGGCGCGAAAGCGCGCCCGCTCGGCAGCCGACATGGCCGAGAGGTCTTGTCCGGCCACGCGAACACGTCCTGCCGTGGGAGAGGCCAGCCCGCCGATCACGTTGAGCAGCGTCGATTTGCCGCAACCGCTCGGTCCGCGCACGACGACGAAGCATCCTGCCTCGATGTCGAGCGTCACGCCAGCCAAGGCCCGCACGAACCCGTCGGATCTCCGATAGACCTTTTCGACGTTCTCAAGCTGTATCATCACGCGATTTCCGCAAGAGCACCACGCCCGCCACGAGCACCGCGGCCGCGGCCACGGCCAGTCCCACGCCGTATGTCCAGAGTTGTCGATCGGTGAACGACTCGGGCTGGGTCCCCTCGGACGCCGGCAGCGCGAACGCGGGGGCGGCAGGCGCCGGCGGGGCGCCTTCTCCGGTCCCGGCGGCCGGAGCGGACGTCGCAGCAGGTTTCGCCTCTCCGACCGCGCCGGACGGCGCCGGTTCTTTGGCAATGGCCAGCGCGGTGGCGTCCTTGGCGTCGGGCGGCCGCTGGACCTCGCCCGCGTCGGCCGGCACTTCCGCATATTGCGGCATGTCGGTACCGGGTTTCTCTTCGGTTTCAGCCAGGTGCTCGGCGGTCGCGTCCCAATCCCAGGTGAACAGAAGGTCCACGCCCGGGTTCTGGTCCTTGATCACGCACGAG
>JANLFZ010000367.1:0-3490 GCA_024653385.1 Thermoguttaceae bacterium
CTCCCGCCGCGAGCCGCCTCGGGCCGCCTCACCGCTCGAAGTGCGCCAAAAAAAAAAACACCAGGAAGCCCCTTGACACCGAAGGCTCTTTCAGGGAAGTGGCACCCGTGCGTGGCCCGTCGGGCCAAGCCATGGCCATCGCTTCGCTCTGGCCGTGCCACGGGACCGGAGTGTCCCCCTTCCGCCTTGTGGTAGTCTTTCCACCCTGGCGACGGGTTGGCCGCGCTTTTCGAGTGCGCGCGAGCGAGAGATCGTGCCGAGGGCATCTGGCCGGTTGACCACGGCACGGCGGCGGCTTACAGTAAGAGCTTGGCGAAATGGTAACCGTTCAGGTGCCTGTCCCCTTCACGTCCGAAGGGGACAGTCCCATTTTCGCGCGTGTTCGGCGCGAAAATCGGGACAGTCCCCGTGAACGGTTACGCGAAACGGAACAGGTTAGGACGGTCGCGGGACACGGCCAAGATGCTGGCCAAGCGTGTTATCCCCTGCCTCGACGTGGATCGGGGACGGGTTGTCAAGGGAACGCGGTTCGTCAATCTTCGGGACGCCGGGGACCCGGTCGCCGTGGCCGAGCGATACGAGCAAGAGGGTGCGGATGAGCTGGTGTTCCTCGACATCACGGCCAGTCACCAGGGGCGCGAGATCCTCCTCGACGTGGTGCGCCGGACCGCGGAGGTCGTGTTCATGCCGCTGACGGTTGGAGGTGGGATCCGCACGATCGAGGATATCCGATCGCTGTTGAACGCCGGTTGCGACAAGGTCTCGATCAATTCCGCGGCGTGCCGGAATCCGGACTTCGTCTACCAGGCCGCCCGCCGGTTCGGCAGCCAGTGCATCGTGGTCAACATCGATCCGAAGCGGGTTTGGCGGGACGACAAGGAATATTGGGAGGTCCACATCAACGGCGGGAGGGTCGGCACGGGCCTCGAGGCGGTGGCTTGGGCCCGCGAGGTCGAGCGGCTTGGGGCCGGCGAGATCGTCCTGACGTCGATGGACGCCGATGGCACCCAGGACGGATACGATTTGGAAATCACGGCCGCGGTGTCGCAAGCGGTGCGGATTCCGGTGGTAGCCAGCGGGGGGGCGGGCTGTCCGGACCACCTGGCAGACGCTATTCTCGTCGGTGGCGCCGACGCGGCGTTGGCGGCCAGCATTTTTCACTTCGGCCAGTTCACGATCCAGGAGACCAAACGCGTGATGCAAGCCCGGGGTATTCCCGTCCGCTTGTGAGTTGCGCACCACGGTGTGGCGCGGAACGTACTAGGCGAGGCGAGACGAAGCGACGCGGGCAAGACGGATTGGTTCGGGGGAAAGGGAAGTACTGGGATGTCGATATCGAGCAACGGACACACAATCGTCAAGAACGCCGATCTGGAGATCGACAAGCTGTTTCGCGCCTTGGTGAAGCTCGAGGGCAGCGACCTTCATTTGAAGGTGGGCCGGCCGCCGCACGTGCGCGTCAAGGGGACACTCCGGCCTTTGAACCGGCCGCCGATCGAGGAAGAGGAGATGACGCGGATGCTCTTCGCGCTGATCGACGCCGATCCGCGTCTGGCCCCGCGGCGCCGCGAGATCTTCGACCGCGACGGCGGGGTCGACTTCGCCCATTTCATCGATCTGGACGGCCAGACCTGGCGGTTCCGCGTGAACATCCTCCAGCAGATGGGGTATATGGGGCTGGTCGCGCGGCGGGTCAACAACAAGATCCCTAACTTCGCGGGCCTCCATCTTCCGCCGGTCCTCGAGGAACTCTGCAAGTTCGACCAGGGGATGATCCTTCTGGCCGGCGTGACCGGCTCCGGCAAGAGCACCACGATTGCCTCGATGCTCGACTGGATCAACCACAACGAGGCCTGCCACATCCTGACGCTCGAGGACCCCATCGAATACACCTTCACGGACGACAAGTCGCTGATCAATCAGCGCGAGATCGGCCAGGATGTGAGGGACTTCATGGTCGGCATGAAACATGCGGTGCGCGAAGACCCCGATATCATCCTGGTGGGCGAGATGCGCGACCGCGAGACGTTCGACACGGCGATCCAGGCGGCCGAGACGGGGCACCTGGTGTTCGGGACGATCCACGCCTCGACGGCCCCCAGCACCATCGGGCGTATTCTGGACCTCTTCCCCGCGGATCTCCATTCCGCGATTCGCAGCGCGATCGTGTTCAACATGAAGGCGATCATCGCGCAGAAGCTGCTCCCTTCGATCCGGCCGGGTGTATCGCGGGTGCCGACGTGCGAGATCATGATCTTCAACCCGACGGTGAAGAAGCTGATCCAGGAGTGCCAGGACGAGAAGCTGGCCGACGCGATCCGCATTTCCGCCCATGAGGGGATGCAGGACTTCACCATGAGTCTCAAGCAACTGGTCGAGGAAAAGCTGATCGACCGGGCGACCGCGTTTGAGGTGGCGCCGAGCCCCGAGGCCCTGAAGATGGCCCTCAAAGGCATCCAAGTCAAGGAATCCGGGATTCTATGATGCGACGCTTGCTGCTGGTGCTGGCCGTATTCCTTTTCGTGTGGGTCACGGGAAGCCAAGAGGCATGGGCCCAAGGCCCGGCCGCCACGTGGCGCGGTCCCGGTTTCTACCTGAGTTGGCTGAAGATCCTCGGGGTCCTGGTGGTGTTCTTTTTGTGGGTGTACACCACCGACTGGGTCAACCGCGACGGCCTCGAACTGGAACTCGAGTACCTCCGGTGGAACCCGATCGTCTTCGGCCCGTTCATGGGCGCGCTGGTGGTCAGTTGGTTGATCCCGATTTACTGGATCGGGCTGCCGCTGGTGGTGCTTGCCTGGGCCGTGCCCTTGGGGGCGTACGTGGTCCACCGCAACGGCCGCGTGGAGGATCACGAGAAGGTGCTCACGCGGGACCACCTTCGGTATTGGGCAGCCCAGCAGTTGAACAAGCTGGGGATGAAGGTGCAGGCCGAGGCCCCCGATCCGCACGAAAGCGGGGTCCCCGTGGTGCTCAACGCGCGGGGCGGAGGCCCCACGGAGCGTGACGAGGCGGCGCGCACCCTGCAAGCGCGCCAGGCGCCGGGCCTTCGCGCCGCGCGGGAGATCGTCGCCGACGGTCTGGCCCGCCGGGCCGACGCGATAATGCTCGACTTCGCCCAGACCGGCGTGACGGTCCGCCACCTCGTCGATGGCGTCTGGCACAACGGCGAGCCGATGGAGCGCGAAGAGGCGGATCCCGCGCTGGAGGCGCTGAAGATCCTCTGCGGGCTGAACCCGTTGGATCGTCAAAGCCGGCAGGAAGGCAGGTTCGGCATCGACTACTTCGTGCTCAAGCAGGCGGTCTTCGATCGGATGGAGCGGCACAAGAAGAAGATCCGCGAGAAGCTCACCACGGATTTCACTCGGCAGTTCAGCCGCGAGATGGCCAGGCAGTTGGCGGAAAACACGCCTCCCGGCCAGTTGCCGCCCGAGGTGAACCCCGCCGAACTCGAGATGCGCGTCAAGGTCGCCGTCGAGGAGCAAGTCCG
>JANLFZ010000367.1:3500-6325 GCA_024653385.1 Thermoguttaceae bacterium
CTCAAGTTCGCGTCGGAGGTGGGCCCGCATACGCCGATCGACAAGGCCGAAGTCGGGAAGCTTCCTTACACCGACCGGCCCAATCCCGTCACCTCGCTCGAGCCGGTCAAGGCCTCGGCCACGTTGTCGACGGCGGGCACGGCGACGGGCGAGCGGGCGCTGATCCAGATCGAGGGCAAGAAGGCCCGGTTCCCCTCGCTCGATTCGATCGGCATGCGGCAGAAGATGCAGGAGGACCTCAAGGAACTCCTGGGCCGCGAGCGGGGCCTGATTTTGTTCTCGGCCATGCCCGGCCAAGGGCTGCGCACGACAACGACGGTCGTCCTCCGGACGTCGGATCGGTTCACGCGGGAGTTCGCCGCCGTCGAGGAGGAGACGCTCCGCTACGAGCCGATCGAGAACATCCCCGTGACGACCTACAAGGCGGCCGCGGGCGAGACCCCATTGAACGTCCTGCCCGACCTGTTCCACAAGGAACCCGCCGTGGTCGTCATCCGCGACCTGGTCAACGCCGAGACGGTCAACCGCATTCTCGAGGAGATCTCGAACAACGGCCGGCTGTTCATCAGTTCGGTGCGGGCGGTGGACGCGGTGGACGCCATCTACCGCGTGTTGGCGATGAAGGTGCCGCCAAGCGATCTAGCCAAGCACCTGACCGCCGTCGTGAACCAGCGGCTGATCCGCAAGCTGTGCGAGCACTGCAAGGAACCGTACGCTCCGCCCGCGCAGACGTTGGCCCAGTTGGGCATCCCGCCCGGTCGTGTCCAGGCTTTCTACCGGCCCCACCAGCCCACCGAGCAGGAGGAGCCGTGCCCGGTCTGCGCGGGGCTGGGGTACTTGGGGCGCACCGCGGTTTTCGAGTTGCTCGCCGTCGACGAGACGGTGCGCAAGGGCCTTGCGTCCGGCGCGAAGCCCGATGTGGTCCGCCAGGTCGCGCGCAAGTGCGGTTTCCGCGGCCTCCAGGAGGAGGGAATCGTCCTGGTTGCCAAGGGCGTCACGTCGCTTCAAGAGTTGATTCGCGTGCTGAAACAGCAGTAACGAGAATTCGCCATGAGTTTCGTTTTTCCGCTCCTCCTCTTGGTGATCCTGATCGCTTGCATCGGCTTCCTCTACCCCGAGGGGATGTGGAGTAACGCGGTGCGGTTCGTCAACGTCGTGCTGGCCGCGCTGTTGGCCATGAACTTCTGGGAACCGGTGGCCCGGCTCGCCGAGGAGCACATCCACTCGAAACTGACGTTTTTCTGGGACTACCTGGCGCTTTGGGGTCTGTTCGCGGTCTTCATGGTCGTCTTCCAATTGGCCACGCGGCGACTTTCCGAAGTCAAGGTCCGGTTTCTCAAGATCGCCGACCAGATCGGCAGCGGGGCCTTCGCGTTGGCCATCGGATACGTCATGGTGTGCTTCACGACGCTGAGCATTCACCTCGCGCCGCTGGGGCCCACCGCGTTCTTCGACGGGTTCGATCCCGAGAAGGCGTCGTTCGTGGGGCTGTACCCCGACCGCCACTGGCTCGCCTTCACCGAGTGGATGTCCAAGGGGCCCTACGCCACCTCGTCCGAGAACACCTTCGATCCGCAACATGCGTTCATTCCGAGGCACCGCGACCGCCGGTACAACCTCGACAAGTACCGCACCGAGAAGAACTCGTTCCTGGTGGCCGAGTCCGACCTCGATGCGGTCGCGCCGCCGTAGGGGCCTGGGGCCTCGGTCGCAGCGCGGTCTTGCGATGCCGCCCTGCAACACCCCCACCGCCTGGAATTAACCCGCTTCTCGGTCTCTTCGGATACGTGTTTTTCGACCATGTCGGACAAGCAACTCGATCGGCCTCATCTGAGCGACTCGCCGGATGTTGACGAAACCTCGTATCGCGCCGTCAGTGCCTCGGCAGTGGCCGCGCTCTTGCTGGGACTGGCCTCGCCGGCCGCGCTGTTCGGACCGCCGTTGTGGTTCATCCCGGTCGCCGCGCTGGCGCTGAGCCTGATCGCGCTGCGCGCGATCGCCGCGGAACCGTCGACCGTGATCGGGCGCAAGGCGGCCCTCATCGGATTGGCGCTGTCGTTGGTCATCGGCATCGCCTGCCCGGTCGACTGGCTCGTGTATCGCTGGCAGATCCGCCGCGAGGCCGAGCGGTTCGGGCTCCAGTGGTTCGAGTTCCTGCGGAACAACGAACCCCATAAGGCGTTCCAGTTGACGTCGGCCCCCAACGACCGAGCACCGCTGGACGACTCCCTTTGGCAAACCTATTACGAGGGCTCCGACTCGCGGCGTTTTCTCGAAGAGTTCATCAACCGCAAGATGACCCGCGCGCTGTTGGCCCTGGGCGAGGACGCCAAGGTCCGGTACTACGACACCGAGGAACAGGAGTCGTCCAAGACAGAAGACAGCGTCACCCAGACCTTCGCGGTTTCGTACACGCCCCCGGGCGAGTCGACGCCCACCACGTTCTTCGTCTCCCTGCGCATGTTGCGCACCCAGCCTAAGGACTCGGATCGCGCCTTTTGGCAAATCACCAACAGCGAGGGCGGGGTAACGCCCAGGGCCTTCGGCGGCAGCGGCAGACCCGGCGCGTAGGGCCGGCAAGTTGGGTCGAGTCACGCCCGAAGGGGATAGTCGGCCGTGAACGGCCGCGGAGGGCGTTAGCCACCCCCCATCACGGGGAGAATGCAGACCTCGCTGTCTTTCTCGACCGGGGTGGCGAGCCCTTGGGACGCGATCTTCCCGTCCACCGTCAGCGCCAAGACTCGACTGACCAGGGCGCCGTCGCGGATTCTCGCCTCGATTCCGGGAAATGCGGCATCGAGGTTCGAGAGCACTTCCTCCAGGGT
>JANLFZ010000368.1 GCA_024653385.1 Thermoguttaceae bacterium
GATGGCGCGGCGGAAGAGCGCCATCGAACTGGATCCGGAAATGCCGGAGCCCTATTACCTGATTTGGAAGGTCAAGGACCTGACCGGGCGCTCGCACCTGGCCGAGCCCGAGTTCTGGAAGGTGTACGAGGCCAGTGCCCCGGCGGTCCGAGGGATCCGGCTGCGCGAGTGGTACATGAGCCAGTTCTACCCGGCGACCGCCAATCCGCTGTTGGATCGGCTGATGGGCCTGGTGCCCGCGAGGCGGAACACTCCCGAGCAGGTCGAGGCCTTCCGCCTGCTGGGCTTTCGCAATGCCGAGCCGGAGTCGCCCTTGTGCTACGCGGCGCTGGCGCGATGGTTCCAGCTCGAGGGCGACGCGCGCGCGGCGCTCGAATCGCTCGACAACGACGCGGCCAAGGTGCCGAACGCCGAAAGCGATCCCTTCTACCTGGCCACCCTGATCGGCATTCTGATCGAACTGGGGGAGTTCGACCGGGCGGACCGGTGTTTTCAGCGGTGGCCCGAGCCGCATTCCGGCTACGAGTACTGGGTGGCCAAGGGCCGGGTGCTACAGGAGGTCCGCGGCGAGTACGCCGAAGCGATCCAGGCCTACGACCTGGCGCTGGCCGAGTGGCCCGGCCAGGTCGACTGGCGGACCCGCAACCGCAAGGCCAGTTGCATGGCCCGGCTGCGCGATCACGCCGGGGCGGCCCGCGAACGCGAGCGGGCCAAGACGATCGAACAAGCGATGGACGAGAAGATTCATCGGCAGTTACGATATGCGTTGGGTTTCTTGAACGACCCGGAGCAGCTCCAGAAGGTCGTCGATTTCTACCGGAAGATCGACCGGCCCAAGGAGGCCGCCGCCTGGTTGGAACACATCGCCCGTATCCAAGCCCCGCAGGTTCCGAATCCGTAGGGGTTGGGTTGAGCACGGTTGCCTGCGTGCCGTCGGACTCAAGCCTGCTTGATCCGGGGTGCGCATGCGGATATCGTGCGGGAGTCCCGTTGGCACGTTTCACGTAGAAGGAGGTTTTTCGATGTTGCGCTGGCTTGCTTGTGTGCTCGTGCTTGCCGCTCCGTTGAGTTTCGTGGGCTGTGGTGGGAAGGCCAGTGAGATCCCCGCCAAGAAGGAATCGTCGGAGCCGAAGATGACTTCCCAGGATGCCGCGCAGAAGGCCATGCAGGGAATGCCGGCCGAGATGCAAAAGAAGTACCAGTCGAAGCGCTAGATTCGCGCTGGCGTTTATGGAACCCGAAGGCCTCGAGGTCGCTGCGTCGGGCTCGCCGGCCCCCGTCGTTTCCGGCCGGCGACGTCGATCGCGCTGGCGGTGGGTGGCGTGGTCGGGGCTCGCGCTGGTGGTCGCCGGCGTGATCGTTGCCCTGGTGCTGGCCTGGCAAGAGCGCATGCTCCGCGCGGCGCGCCGGGAATTGGAGCAGGGTGACCCGCGTCGGGCGCTGGCCCTGGTCAGCTACTTCCTCGACGCCCATCCGGATCACGGCGAGGCCCGGGCCCTCAAGGCCCGGGCCCTCAGCCAGACGGGCCGGGCGGCCGATGCCGTCGCGTTGTACGAACAGGTCGGCGCCGCGACCGTCGAGGACGTGCACGCCTGGGCCCGCGCGTACCTGCGCATGGAATCGTGGTCGCGGGCGTTGCCGCTGTTGGCCCAGGTGCTGCGCATGGAGCCCGACAACGCCGACGCCTTGCACGAGATCACGGGTTGCCGCACCCGGCTGGGGCTCTTGCAAGAAGCTGCCGACAGTGCCCGGCAATTGTCCGAGCTGCCGGGTCAGGAAGCCCGGGGCCTCGTGCTCTTGGCGGCCATCCAGAGCGATCTGGGGCGTGCGGGAGACGCGGCGCAGACCTACCAGCGCGTGCTCGAATTGGCGCCCGACGGCCAGGGACTCCAGATCCCGCCCGAGGAACTCTTCACCCAGTACGGCATCGTCTTGTTGAGCCAGGGGCGGGCCGAGGCGGCGGTGTCGATGTTCGAGAAGAGCCTCGCGGCCCGGCCGACCCCGGAGACCTATTACTACCTGGGAAACGCCCATGCCCAGGCGGCCAACACCGAGGCCGCCGAGCGGGCTTGGAAGAAGTCGCTGGAACTCGATCCGGCCGGCGTCCCGGTCCACGAGGCCCTGGCCGACAGCGCGATCCAGAAGGGCGACCTCAAGGCGGCGTCGGAATGGCTCGCCCCCTTGGAACGCATTGCCCAGTCGCGTTACAAGACCGCCTACCTGTTCCAGCGGCTTGCGATGAAACGCAACGACGAGGCCGAGGTGCAACGGTGGCGCAAGAAGGCCGACGAACTGCGCCAGGGCGAACAGCACCGCCAGCGCGTGACCGAGATCATGCGGCTGTTGCCGCACTCGTTCTGGGCCAACGTGGCCAGGGCGCACCAGTTCGCTTCGCAGGGGAACTGGCAGCAGGCCGGCGACATGATCGAAGAGCTGGCTCGCGAAGCCCCCCAGGATTCGTTCGTGCAGGATCTGGCCGCGGCCATCCGAAAACGTGGGCCCCTGCCGCCGCTGGAACGCCTGCCCATCAAGTCGTTCTGACGTGCTCCCTCGCGGCCCATCGCCGCGCACATCGTGGAGGTATTTGCCATGAACGAGTCGCAACCCGAGTTGCCGCGGAAGCCGGTGTTTCGCCTCGGCCGGGTCCTGCTGGCCGTGGTGCCCTTGGCGGTGGTCGCCTGCGCGGGTCTGCTCGCCTGGGGATATCTCGACCTGGGGAACCGGATCCACCGGGCGATGTTGCCTCCGTTGGTGCAAGTCACCGGGCAAGTCTTTCTCGACGCCAAGCCGCTCAAGGGCGCCCAGGTCTTCACCCAGCCCGTGGGGGTGCGGTGCAACGGCGCGATCGCGGTGGCCGACGACGAAGGCCGGTTCGCCCTCCGCACCGATGTGGACGGCGACTTTCTCGATGGGGCCTACGCCGGAGAGCACCGCGTGATCGTCTTGGGGTTGGATCCCGATGCCCCCTCCGGCCCCTTCAAGCCGCCGCTCGTCACGCCGCCGGAGTGCTCGGAGTTCGACACCACGCCGCTGCGGATACACGTCGACCGCGACCCCACGCGGAACCACGTCGAGTTCCGCCTCGACCGGCCGCCTCCGCCGAAGGACGCCAAGGCCAAGAAGGCGTTTCCCCCGAAGGGCGCCAAGGGCAAGGGGCCCCCCGGGGCCAAGGGCAAGGGACCCTCGGGACCGAAGGACGCCGAGGGCAAGCAACCCCCCGCACCGAAAGAAGACGCTTCCAAGTCCGAAAAGCCGTGATGCCGCGCCGCCGCGCTCAGCTTGCGGTTTGCCAGAACCGCGATTGCCGCGCGAACTCGTCGAGCATCGCCCGGGCCGACTCGGAACGCACCCCGGCCGACTCCCATTCGCCGTAGTCGAACGCGATCAGGCCGCCGTCGGGCGTGCCCCAGTGGCGGACCAGAAGCCGGGCCTCCTCGCGAATCTCGCCCTCGATGCCGCGGGGCATGGTCGTCTGGATATCCACCGTCGCCAGGAAGCACACCTTGCCGCGGAACTGCTCGCCGAACTCGACCAACCCGTAACTCCGCGGCTGCTGCATGTTCAGCACGTCGACCCCCAGCTCGACGAGCGAAGGCACCAGCGCGTTGATCCGTCCGCAACTGTGCAGCATTACGTGCCAGCCGCGGGCGTGAATGGCCTCGAAGATGGTACGGTAGCGCGGCGCGAAGAAATCGCCGAAGAGCTTCGGGCTGATGAAGGGCCCGGCCTGGGTGCCCCAGTCGTCGGCCACGAACAGCCCGTGAACGCGGTCGCCGAATCGCCGGTGCAGCTCGTCGCACTGGGCGAGTTTGAACTCGACGATCATGTCCAACAGGCGCTCGACGCGCTTCGGTTCCAGATAGAAATCCTCCATGGTCGCCGCGAACCCGCGGAGCTTGTGCAGGCGTGCGAAGAGCAGATTATGGGCCGTAACGGCCACGTACCTTCCGCGCGCGTCGTCGATCAGGGGCCCCAGACGCTCGTAGTAGAACGGGTTTCGGGGATTGGGCGGGCGGTAGCGGTCCAGGGCGTCCCACGACTCCAGCGGGCAGGCCACCACCTGGCCCATGTTCCGCACTTCGGTCGCGCCCCACAGGCAGCCCCAGTCGTCCGGCGCGGCCCGGTCGAAGAACCACCCCGCCTCGGCCCGATCCATCTCCCAGATGTTGTGGATGTCGTCGGGAAACTCGGGCCTCTTCGAGCGCCAGTGTTGCCAGAAGGGGAGCCGTTCGGGCCGATCGAACTCGATGGCGCGGCGCACCTGCTCGTAGGAGTCGTTCATGGTTCGCGGGTCACCTCAGAGCAAGCCCGCCTGGGCGAACATCTGCCGCACGAGTTCCACGGATTGCTCGAAGCACTCCTTGCCGTGCGCGGCGGTGGCGTCGGCGGCGAAGACCCGCGCGACGCCCTGGGGCCAGACGGATCGCGACGCCGGCAACTGGGAAAGGTCGACCAGATCGGGCCGGAGGTGCATCACCAGCGACGTCTCGTTGCGCGCCGCGTGATCGACCTGGCTTTTCCAGAGGCGGCTGATGTCCTTGGTCACACCGAAGAGCTTCAGGCCGAATCGCGCCTGGCGCTCGGAAAGGTTCTCGACCCACGACCAGCGCGAGGGCCCGTGCCCGTCGGCGAACACCGCCCGAAACCCCGCGCGCTGGAGCTGCGCGAGAATCGCATCGACCATGAGCAGGTGAAGGCCCATCGGCACCCAGTAGCAGCTTCCGTCGAGTTGGCGGGGCGGGGTGGTCGAATCGGCGTAATCCATGCCCACGAGCATTTTGCCGTCGTCGGTGGGCTTGGCCCGATCGGGACCGAGGTAGATCGGGGGCATGACGATGCCCCCCAGCCGGCGCGCACATTCGATCATGAGTCCCTCGCTCTGGAGGGCGTCGGCGCCCAGGGGCAGATGTTCCCCGTGCCATTCCAGCGTGCCCAGGGGCAAATAGGCGATCGGCCGCTCGGCCAGTCGCTTGCGGAATTCGTGGGGCAGCAGTTCGGCGTAACGGACCTTCACGGTGGCGGCGGCCTTCTCGGGCGAGGGCGAGGCGGCTTCGGCGGACTGCCCGCTTGCCAAGACCCCCACGGCAGCGCCGGCCAGGCTTGCCGCCAGAAAATCGCGGCGGGAAGGGTCCTCGGATTGCGACATGGCTGGATTCCTCTTCGGTCACGGATCACGGGACGGCGCCGGTTTCGCGCCCCGGCGAGGTTGGATTCTACGCGGCCGCGCTTTCGGGACGCAAGAGGGTGCGCGGGCTTGCGCCTCACGGGTCCGGCCACAATCGCCCGCGCTCCAGCCGCACGCGCCGTGTGGCCAGGCGACCGAGAAAACCGCGATGGTGCGAGACGAGCACCATCGCTTGGGGCAAGCCCGCAAGAATTCCTTCGACGCGAGCGACCGAGGCCTCGTCGAGCCCGGCGGTCGGTTCGTCGAGCAAGAGGGCCTCGGGCTGCATGGCCAGCACGGTGGCCAGGGCCACCAGCCGTTTCTCCCCGCCGGAAAGCTTGTAGGTGATGCGGTCCTCGTACCCGGCCAGGCCGAGGGAATCGAGCGTCCTGGCAACCAGGGCGCGAATCTCGTGCCGCGGCACGCCCAGGTTCAATGGGCCGAAGGCCACGTCCTCGGCCACCGTGGGGCAAAAGAGTTGGTCGTCGGCGTCCTGGAAGAGAAATCCCACACGGCGGCGGACCTCGTGAAAGTCGGCTTCCCGAACCCGGGGCTTGCCAAGAACCTCGACCGTGCCTCCGGACGGGCGCACCAGGCCGACGATCATCGACAGGAGCGTGGTCTTGCCGCTGCCGTTGGGGCCGACCAGGGCCACGCGCTCCCCCGGCTCTAGCCAGAAATCGCACGCGGCCAGCACGGGCCGGTCGGGGTCATAGGCGAACGCGATGTCCGACAGCCGGACGAGGCAATCGTTCATAGCCATTCCCCGATGGCCAACAGCGCGAGGATCGTCGCGCCGAGGGCGGCCAGCGCGGTGTCGCGTCTGGACCAGGCGAAGTGATCGAGCAGGTGGAAACGTCCGCAAAACCCGCGGCACTTCATGGCGGCCACGATCCGCTCGGAACGGTCGAGGCTCCGGACCAAGAGCATTCCCACCAGGTACCCGTAGGTTTGCCAGGTGTGGCGGTTCATTCGGGGCCGGAACCCTCGAACCTTCATGGCCGCGCCGAGCCGCCCGCGCTCCTGTTCGAGCACCGCCACGTACCGCACGGTGAACAGGAGGAGGTGGACGAGTTTGTCGGGAACGCGGAGGTGGTGCAGCGCATGGCCCAGCGCCGCGAGGTCGAGCG
>JANLFZ010000035.1:0-16226 GCA_024653385.1 Thermoguttaceae bacterium
TTCGCCATTCGTAGCGTTCGCCAGTCCGTTCAACGACTTTCTTCGCAAGGAGAATGGGGCATGCGCGCGAGCATGTTGCGAACCTGGGTAAGGGGGGGGGAAGCAGGTAAGGCAAGGCAAAGGCATTAGGCCGCGACGGGGGTCTACCGGGTCCAACCGGCTTGGCGCGTTCCACCGGCTGGCCGGCCCCGAGGTGCTGGAGCTTCGGGCGGCACCGGGCGGGGGCGTGCTGGAACTCCTCGTGGGCGTCCCGTTCGTCACGCCGTTTTTGGGCTCGGTGTGGGCCGACAGTGCCCCCTCGGCCGACGTGGCGCTACCCGGCGTTTCCAAGCGTAACAAAGACCGCTTGGCGGCGTTAGCATCCTTGCGGGAGGACGAATTGGCCCTTGGGGCCGTGCTGGGCGAGGTGCGCGGGGTCCTTCAGACCTCGGCGGCAGATCAGGCCATGAGCGAGCTGTATATCGCCACCGCCCGAGACCGCTTGAAGCAGGTGGCCGAGATCCTGGCCAACCCGGGCGCTGATCTAGCCGGTCGGTCCTTCCTAGCCCGGCTGTGGTGGGTCGATGAGCTGCTGGGCGTGCTGGCCCGGCCCGAGACGCTTGGGGATGGCCGCATCGACTTGCCGCCGGTCGCCCAGGACGATGTGTTCTTGTTTCCGAGAGACGAGCGCTTGGCGGCTTCACGCGCCGCCGGGGTGCTGGTCAACGATTTCGATCCTGCCGGGCAGTGTCTTTCAGTAACGCTGGTGGTGCCGCCGGTTCATGCGGCGGCCTTCGACCTTCGGCCGGACGGCGGCTTCGTGTACCAGCCCGAGCCGGGCTTCGCGGGCGCCGACGGATTCACGTATCGCGTCAGCGACGGCCGGTTTACCGACGACGGTCGCGCGCAGATCATGGTGCTGGGCGATCCCCCGGTGGCGGTCGACGACACGGCCTATACCGGGCCGGGCGAGCCGCGCACCGACCAACTCACCATCACCGTCTACGTGCTGCGCAACGACACGGGCCAGGGCATCATGGTCACCGGTGTGGGGCAACCCAGCCACGGCACGGCGAGCGGCTACGGCTACTACGTGTACTACACGCCGGGGTCCACGTTCGGCTTCGGGCCGGGCAAGTCGTCGACCGACAGCTTCGCGTACACGATCCGCGACTCGTACGGCCGGACGGCCAGCGCGACCGTGACCGTCAACGCCGTGGAAGTGACCGGCTATACGGTCGAGTGGCAGAAGCCCGACGGAACCTGGCAGGCATTGGGCGACGAGGACGTTTCGTGGGTGGGGGACCAGCTCCGCTGGACGCCGCAGTACAACTTCAGTTCGCAGTATTTCGCGGGTTCGGCGCTGTGGCGCAAGCCGTATGGCGACCCGTCGGGCTGGGCGATTTTCGCGACCGGCGGGGCGCAGGTGTATACCGGCGCCGACCGAGGCGAGTGGTCGGTGCAGGCCCAGGCGCGGTTTGCCGGCATGCCCTGGCAGTCGGGCTTTGCCGCCCGGCAGGAGACCCAGGGCCACCGCCTGACGGCCGAGATCACCAGCATCCAATGGGAGACCCACTCGGCCAATCCGGCACAGACCATTCGGCTCTCTCCGGACGAGCGGTATGTGCGTGGCTATCCGGATGCCGCCAATCCTGGGGAGCCCATGCGGGACAAGATCGACGTGGTGGTAAGCGTGTTCCCCCAGAAGGCGAACATCCCGGTGTTGCTCAACTGGTACGATGCGGACGAGTCGGCTGGTCGGTGGGTGTTGGATGAACTCGACCCGCAGAATGCCGGAGTCAACCCGCCAGACAACTTTTCGGGTGGCCGTCCCGTGGCCGACGCCTCGTTGCCTGCGGGTCCTTTTGCCACGGACGCTGCCGGCAGGGTCCGGACCACGCTGACCATCAACTGGGCGCAGCCGGGCAACAATTACCGCGTGGCGGCGACACCGGGCGGGCTTGGCCGGGAGGCCGTCTTGGCCCCCCTGAAGCCCCTCGCGCCGGACACCACGGCTCGGCTGTTTTACGACCGCAATGGCGACGGGCTCTTGGGCCAGCCGCCGGACGAGCCTACGTTGGACGAGTGGTCGGCATACAACAGCATCCGCATCAGCCCGGAATTGAAGCTCTGGCGCAAGCTGCACGTGGAGGTGGACTCGATGGGGCCGGTCCAGGGCAACACGGTTACCGGGCAGATTACTGACGTGGCTGCAGATGTGCCGAACATGCGTGCCACGGTAACGACCGATCAGGCGCTCGACGCGGCCGAGCAAGACCGGTTCCTCCCCGGGCAGTTGACGAACAACAACCGGGACTTCAATGTGCTCTCCCACACCACTGGGGCCAGTTTCACAATGACTGTCCAGCTTTACGGCGATCCGAACAATCCCGAGGTGCCGGCCGTCGGTCCGTTCTTGTTGGTGGATGACGACGAGCAACCAATGCCGGAAGCGCCCAACGCTGGGCTCACGGAATTGGCCTATGGCGATGCGTACATTCTGCCGGTCGTTGACGGGGGCGGCAACTCAGCGAACAACAAGAATAACGTCGCCTTTGCCGCGAATATCCCAGACGATGAAGAAGGCAAGGCTGCTATCCAGCAGATCGAGAAACCCAACGCCATCGAGTCTCATGCAAACCGCTCGGTTGCCTATTGGGTAGGATACCTTCAGGCGGCGTACCAGGGGGACGCACGCTGGGATGGCGACCCGGACGCAGAACAAGAGAGCGATAGCTTTCTCTTGGGGGTCACCGCAGGCTTCGAGGATGGCGGAAGGCAGGCCCACATTGGCTCGCTTGTTTTTCAAGAAGCGATACGCGATTTGGCCCTCGCCCGGGGGTGGACCCCGACTGAAGAGGAGTTAATCCGACAACGTACGGTAGTCCACGAGATAGCGCATCAGTTCGGTTTGGAGGATGACAAGTTCGAGCTTCAACCGCCAAGTGTGATGTCGTCGGCCGCGACGGATCCTCAAAACGCGGCGGGCTCGCAATTCAACCAGTACCAACAGGCAATCCTTCGGCAGCGAATGAACAGTCCGGGCCTTTGGGAGTAGTCGAGATGTCGCGATGCGTAGAAGGAGGGCAAACGATGCGGCGCATGGGGTTCCTCGGGTCAGCTCTAGGTATGGCGCTGATAGCCTGCGTGGACGGTGCTGCGGTCCTTGGGGACGCGCCTGAGGGGGAGCGGTTTCAGCAGCCCCGGACAATTCCGTTTTCCGAGCTGCATTTGCGTTTATGGGCCGAGCCAACCTCCTGCCCGTTAGGAGTTCCGGTTGCAGTTTACGCCGAGCTGAGCAATCCGCACACCCTCCCGGTGGTATGGCATGGGGTATTCGGGTGGTGGTCCCGAAGCGGCCGAATCCATAGGACGGCGCTACCTAGGCTGATGTTGCTTTCCGCATATGAGCAGGTGGAGTACAAGGATGAGTATCGCTCGATCCATCCTAGACTATGTCGGTACTATCCGCTTGAGCCTGGCGTTGTGCGTCGGACAAAGACATACGTGGTCCATCAAGGGGAAACGGCGTCCGCGTTTCTTAGCAGGCCGGGTCTTGTCTTCCTGCATGCAGAGATGTTGGATGGGCAGCGTCCTCCGACTCGTGTGATGTCCAACTCCGTATCCCTCGTAGTGACGGCGCCCGAGGGACGTGATGCGGATGCCCTAAAGCTTTTGCAGAGGGAGGGCCTGTTAGGGTTGTTGGGATACTGGCGCCCCCTGCCCCAGGATAAGGCGGAGAGGGCGATTGGAGCGTTGCGCGGTTTTCTGGCGGAGTTTCCGCAAAGCGTCTACACCCCATTCGCTCGCTTCGCATTGGCCCAAGGGTATCTGCGTCGCAAGCAATACTCCGAGGCGGCAAGCTTGTTCCACGAGCTGGCTGAACGGCACCCTCACGCGCCGGTTGCCGAGGACGCACTTTTCCTGTTGGGCGAGTGTTGCCGCCTGAGCGGGCAGGCGGCGAAGGCCGCTTGGGCATACCGCGAAGTGGTCCGGCGGTATCCCGAGACGCCGGCAGCCACAGACGCCTTGGAAACACTTACCGACGTGCGCGGCTATCCGGAGATGCTGTTTGCGGAGGATCGACGGTTGGACACCGAGATATCCTTTCCGCCCAATGAGATTGTGGCTTTCGAGACCGCGGTGGCAACTGCATCAAGACTTACGGGTCTGGTCTTGGAGGTCCGACCGGAGGATCGTCGGCCCTGGATATGCCGCGACGCGCAGAAGCGGCCGCTGCGCAGCTTCATGGCCGACTGGGCTTCGCGGGAAAACGGCATCTGGACTCCTACGGCGACGGGGGGTTACCGGCTCGGGCCGGACCCGTACAACAAGGCCGCTTCCAAGTGCAGCGATCAATGACCCCATGGGCCGCTGCCGTTGGTGAGCCTCTGTTCTGCATCAGTCGGAAATGGAAATCCTCGTTCGCTCGGGTTAGCATAGACCCTAAGCGAGGAGGATTTCATGGCTACGACACGACGACACTTTGGCGCCGACCAGAAGGCCGCCATCCTCAAGCGGTATCTGGTCGAGAAGGTCCCCCTTTCGGACCTCTGTGACGAGTACGGCATCCAGCCGAACCAGGTGTACCAATGGCAGGCGGCTCTGTTCGAGAACGCCTCCTCGGTCCTGGAGCGGGCGGGCAGACGGGGCAGGCCGGCCACGGTTGCCGAGCGACGCCTCCAGCACCTCGAAGAGCAGCTCCGGCTGAAGGAGGCCAAGTCCGGTAGGGTGGGTGCTCTGCACCCACGCGAAGCCCGCGCGGCGTTTGCGGCGGGAGCGATTGCGTGCGTGCAGAGCACGCACCCTACTTGCTCGGATGATTCGACCTGTCCCGTTTTTTCTCGCGGCTAGGGCAGCGCCGGCTCGGGGGGAGCCGTGTCCAGATCGCCGGTGCGGAGCAGCTCGAACACGTCGCGTTGGGCCGCGCTTTGCCCCGTGCCGACAAACGCCCATTGGCGTCCGCCCGCAATGACCAGCGGTTTGAGCCACCGTTGCGGCGGGCCTTGGGACACGGGAGGCAGCGAGACCTCGGTGGTGCCCAGGGGCCGGCCTTTTTCTGCCTCGATCCAGGTGAACACGAGCGGGCCGCCGGGCTTGGCCTCCGGTTTGGCGGGGGCGACCAGAACGATGGGACCGGAAGGGCCGCAAAGCCGCACGTCGAGGCACTCGCCGGTGCGTGCCGTCCACGAGACGCTACCCTGGCGCGCGTCCAGTCCGATCAAGCCGTCGGTGGTTTGGATGACGAGCCGGCCCGCGGCCAGTCCCACGACGCGTGTCATCGTGCTGATGGGTTTGCGCCACACGAGCCGTCCGGTTTCGAGGTCGAGACACTCGACGCCAAAGACGCCGGGCTGGGTGGCGTAGACCAGCGCATCGGCGACCAGCGGAGGTTGGGGTACGTGATCGAACCATGCGCGCGCGGCGGCGTAGTCGTGGACCGGCGGGGGAACCCAAATCTGGCGGCGCACCCATTGGACCCGGCCGGCCGCATCGCACGCCAGCACGCACGCCCCGGCCACGGCCACGATGCGCCCGTCGACCGCGACCGCCTGGCAAGGGAATTGGCGGTTCCACACGTCGCGGAACTCGGCGAGCGGGTTGCGGCTGCGTGTGCGTCCCGAGGACGGTCTCAACGCGACCAGCGCCAGCGACACGCGGTCGGCCCCGTCGTGCGCCGCCGAGAGCACGAGCAGGTTCGAGCCGACAAACAGGGGGTCCGAGGCCACGTAGCCATCGGGCCGGACGTTCCACAGCACCTTGCCGTCGGCGGCCTCGAGGCAGGCCAGCTCGGGCCCGTCGTTCGAAAGCCGCCGCACGAAGATCCGGTTGCCCGCCACGACCGGGGCCATCGGCACCAGGCCCCAGAGTTGGCGGTCTTCGCGCACGGGCACGCGACGCAGCCACTGGCGCTGGCCGTTTTCCAGGTTTAGCGCCATCAGTTCGATCCGGTTGGCGACGAGCATTTGCCGGCCGGTCACCACGACCGAGGTTTGGAGGCCGGCCCAGTCGATGCCCCGCTCGGGCAAGCCGGCGGGCCGGCGCACGTCCTGGCCTTCGACGTTGGACCACGGCCGGGCCTCGTAGCGACCCGGGAGAAGCCCGGGGCCGGCGCCGGGCGATTGGCCCGTGGACCCGGCGCGGTTCGCCTCGCGCGCCTGCCGGACCATCTGCTCGAAGTCGGCGGCCGACAGCCAGGTCGAGCCCAGTTGCACGCCGGCCGTGACGGGCTGTCCGACATCGAGGCCCATCATGGCGCCGGCCAGCCGGCAGCGGGCCCCCAGCGGGCCGCGTTCGGCGGCCGGGGCGCTCTCGAGGGCCTTGCGGTAGTGGTCCAGCGCCTCGACGAACCGCCCGGCCGACAGCGCGCG
Source organism: Thermoguttaceae bacterium (assembly GCA_024653385.1). GTDB lineage: Bacteria > Planctomycetota > Planctomycetia > Pirellulales > Thermoguttaceae > JANLFZ01. The sequence continues at coordinate 6,351 of JANLFZ010000035.1, forward strand.
GTCTCCCAGCCAGCGATGGGCCTCGGCGGCCGCGTCGGTTCCGGGAAACTGGAGGGCGACCGTCTCGATGGCCGCCGCATTGCCCGACCCGGCCGCCTGCTTGATCCGCAGTTTCCCGACGGACGAGTATTTCTCCTGCATGGTTTGGCGCAGGGCGGGGTACTCGCGCATCGCCAGCTCGACCGCCAGCGGGAACGTGACCAGGAGGTGGGGGTCCTTCCGGTCGCCCAACAGCCCCAGCGACGCCGGATCGGCAATGGCGGCGATCAGTTGGCAGGCTTCGCGGTACGATTGGCCGTCGATCGCCGCGCGGAACTCGGCCACCGTGTTGAACGCCTCTTTGTTCGAGGGTTCGAGGTAGGGGTGTCGGGCGACATGCGGGCTGCGCGGCTTGCGGTCGTCGCGGCGCGGCAGGTGGGGATCGGCCAGGGCATCGGCCCAGTGGACCAGGTACTCGAACGGCGGCCCCCACAGCGGCTCGCCCTCGCGCAACACGCCGCCTCCCCAGTACCGCAAGCGACCGACGAAGGCCCGCAAGTCCTCCCACCGCTCGGAGCCGGCCAGCACGAACAGCTCCTGCCGAAGCCACGCCTCCGAGAAGACCGGCAAGCGGCGCACGTGCCACAAGGGCGAGTGCAACAGGGCGCGCGACAGCACGGAAAGCGGGGCAGGGTGCCCCTGGCGGATGAGCGTCTGTCCGAGCCGCTCGACCAGCCCGCCGAAACGGTCGATCGCATTCCATTCGTCCGGGCGGTACAGCAAGGCCGCCTGATCCAGCAGGGCAAGCCGGTTGCCGAGATCGCCGGGTTCGTCGAAGGCGGCCTGGAGCAGCTTGTCCAACAGCGGCTGGGCAAGATTGCCCTTGGGGCTCTCGACGAGCGTTTGCACCGCGCAGGCCCGCCACCAGCGCTCCCAGGGCACGTCGGAGGGCTGCTGCTTGATGACCTGCTCGCGCCACGCGGCAAGCGACGTGGTCTTGGCCAGCGCGGGGCCGCACGGGCGCGCGGCATCGAGCGACATCGCGGCCAAGGCGTCCAGCGTGCGGGCCTCCATCGCGCGGAGCCGGATCGTCCGCTTCGCGTTGGCCGGCAGGCAGTACAGGCCGACCATCGTGCAGGCCCCGTCGGCGCCGAACCAACCCGGCGCGACCGGCAGCCAGCGCTGCCCGTCGCCGCTCGTCCAGGCTTTGGCGACATTCGCGCCGTACACCACCCGTATCCATTGCCGCGCCCCGGAGAACGGCACGGGCAGCCGGTTGGCGTCGTACGGTTTTTCGACCTCGTTGGCCCAATTCGGCACCAGATCGAAGGCCGTCTTGCCGCTTTCTCGATGACGGACGAACGCCAGGCGCACGAGGTGGCGGCCCTCGGCGTCGCCGAGGAACACGCCGGTACCCGGTTCGGCGTTCTCGATCTCGAACACGAAATCGAAGGGCGCGGGTTTTTCAAGGAGCACTCCGAACTGGCCCGAGGTGGCCTTCTCGCCGGCCGCCAGTTCCACGGCGCCGTCGTCGAGGCGGTTCAGGGCGACACCCTCGACCGGCTTGCCGACCCACGAGAGGTCCGCGGGCCGCCGGCTGCGCCACACAGCGGGGGTCTGCGGGAGCGCGGGCGGGGTCCACGTGGTCGGCACGAACTCGATCCCGCGCACCAGGGCGCTGCCTTCGAGATAGACTTCCGACGGCGGTGTTTCAAGCGGCGCGCCGGCCAGCACCAGATCGCCGCGGACCATGAACAGGGTGCCGCCGTGGTGGTGCAGTTCGAACGTGCCCAGGCCGGCGCGGCGGTAGAGGTCGCCGGTGGTGCCGAGGAAGACGTGGCCGGCAGGGCGCGGCTTGCCCGGCTCGCGCGTCGTGGCGTAGACCGCCCAGGTCTGGTGGAACTCGGGATAGTAGCGGAACGAAAGGCCGCGCTGCCCGCTGTAGAGGTGCAGTTGCAGCGCGTTGGGTTCGAGTATGGACAGGCGCAGGGCGTGGCCGGCGGGCCAGGCCGGACCGAGGCGCACGAGGCCGCTGGCGCGGCGGATGGGGCGGTCGTTCTTGCGGGCCTCGGCAATCTCGTAGGGCTCGCCCGGCGTGCGCACCAAGAGCTTCTGAAGCTCCTCCGCCGTCGGATAGCCCTTGAGGTCGGAGAAGTCGTCGAAAGTCCCGGCGGCGGGCGTGGGGAAGCCGTCCGGCTGCGCCGCGGTGCCGCGCGTCGCGTTTGGCAGAAACGCCGCAGCAGCCAGCACCAAGAACATCCGCCCGATGCACGACGAACAGGAAAGCGACCAGCGGTCCATGAGGGAAGCCTCTTCTCGGTCGGCTGGGAAACGCCCCTTTGGATTCTTGGCCGGGACCCTGGGCAATGTCAAGCCGGCGGGCGCTCGCCTGCTCGATACGCGCTGCCGCAAGTCGGGGCCCCGGCGGCGGCACACGAGGGGAATGCCCGAGCCGACGGGCGATGCGCGCTGGGTGCTTGAGAATCAGCCGCGCCCGGGGTATGCTTTTCGGTAGCGGCTCCACTCCAGACGGCAGCGATGAGCCGAGATGCTTCCTTCGGCGATTTCAAGCGAAGCGCGAATCGTACGGTGCCGATGCTCATGTCCACCGCGTCGTTGATCCTCTCGAACGTCGGTCCTATGGAGCGGGCCGAGGTCGAGTTCGGCGACCTCACCGTCCTGGTCGGCCCGCAAGCGACGGGAAAGAGCATTTTTCTGCAATTCCTCAAGCTGCTTGTCGATGCCGGCGCCGTGCTGGACAATTTGAAGCGACACGGTCTGCGCTGGGACCGCTCGACAGGAGATTTCCTCGATGTCTACCTCGGGGAAGGCATGTGCGGGGTTTGGAACGAGGGCCAGAGTCAGGTGATCTTTCAGGGAAATGCGGTCGATCTGAATCGTCTGACCGCCCGCCAGAGACGCGCTAAGCGCGAGACGCTGTTTTTCATTCCCGCTCAGCGTGTCTTGACCCTTGGCAAGGGTTGGCCACGACCCTTTAGCGACTACAGCCCAGGAGACCCATTCACCGTCCGGGACTTCAGCGAGAAGGTCCGCGTCTTGGTTGAATCGGGAATCGGTTCTGCGGAATCGCTCTTTCCGCAAACGAGGCGGCTTAAGGAGGAGACACGCAGGTTGCTGTTGGCGACGATTTTTTCCAGCTTCGGTTTGTGTGTCGACAAGCACGGGGCGCAGAAGCGGCTTGTCTTACGGTCCCAGAACGGCGAGTCGCTTCCGTTTATGGTGTGGTCGGCGGGACAGCGCGAGTTTGTCCCCCTGCTGCTGGGGTTCTACTGGCTTCTTCCACCCACCAAGGTCTCGCGTCGCGGCGATATCCAATGGGTCGTCATTGAAGAATTGGAAATGGGGCTGCACCCGCGAGCCATCTCGGTGGTACTCTTGTTGGTCTTGGACTTGATTTCCCGCGGCTATCGTGTGTGCGTTTCCACCCATTCTCCCCATGTGCTTGATGTCGTTTGGGCCATTCGCATGTTTCAGCAACACCGGGCAGACCCGCGCAAACTGCTCGATCTCTTCGACGTAAGCCCCACCCCGAGCATGCGATGGATGGCTGAGACCATGTTGACGAAGGAGGCGCGGGTCTACTACTTCGACCCCACGTCGCGGCGGTCACGCGACATCTCGCGGCTCGATCCTGGGGCCGACGACGCTTCGGAGGCGGGGTGGGGTGGCTTGGCGGAGTTCAGCGGGAGGGTTGCCGACGCGGTCGCGGAGGTCGTCGCTCATGCGCCGCGATGATGCCACCGTCGGCTTCGAGGACGCGGTGCGAAGGACCTCCGGTCTCGATCACGCCTACCAAACTGGCCTCCAAGCGGTATCGCATCGAGATCGTGGCCGCATGGAATGCCAGAGGCCCAGCGACCTGGTCGGAAGCGTTCATCTCGATCGCGCGTTGCAGAAGTCGCACCCCAACGACCCTCGGTGGGATTATGGCATCGGTCTGCGAAGGCCCTCGGGCAGAGAGGTGGCTCTCTGGGTCGAGGTACACCCCGCCACCGCGCATGGCGTCAAGGAGGTTTGTGCGAAGCACGCTTGGCTCCGGAATTGGTTGTCGTCGTCCGCGCCGCTGTTGGATGCGATTACCGATAGCTATCTTTGGATTGCCAGTGGAAAGGTGGACATCCCCCCGGATGCTCCCCAGAGACGGAGACTCGCGTCGCAGGGGATCCGCCTCGTGGGACGGAAACTGCAGCTCTGAACGCAAAGGATAAACCGAGAGGGCCGGTGTTGTGTTGGGCGCAAATGCTTGTGGTCGTCTTGGGCACTACCTACAATCGGCACTAGTCCAAAGCCCTTCGGTTTGAACGCCCGCCGTGGGCCGGGATTCCCTCGCGCCCTGCGGCAGGCAGAAATCCTCTCCCAACGAGGCGTGGAGAATGGCGATGAGCAAACGTGGCGTGATTGCGGCGCTCGGGGTGTTGGCGCTGGCCGCGGGGGCGCACGCGCAGACCCCGGTGGTCAACGAGTCGGCGCGGCAAATCCCCGTGGCGTACCGGGTCGATGTGGTGGTGGTCGGCGGGAGCACCGGGGCGGTGTCGGCTGCCGTCGCGGCGGCCCAGTCGGGCGCCAAGGTCTTTCTGGCCGCTCCGAGGCCGTACCTTGGCGAGGACATGACCGCCACGTTGCGCTTGTGGCTCGAAGAGGGCGAGGCGCCCACCTCGGCCCTGGCCAAGGCGATCTACCACGACCCGGTCCAGATGCGGCCGATGATCGATCCGAACCGCATCGCCTGCCGCTACGAGGCCGACCAACCCAGCGCGAGCCGGCACAAGGACACGCAACCGCCCTCGCGCCTGACCGACGGTGTTTACGGCAACGCCGCCAAGGATAGCGTCGAATACGCCGGCGATGTGAACCTCGTGCTCGACCTGCTCAAGCCGCAAGAGATCAACGGAGTTCGCGTGATGGCCTACTTGCGCGAGGGCTCCGAGGGCTTCAAGGTCCAGAGCGTCACGATCTTCACCAGCGACGACAAGAAGACATGGCAACAGGTCGCCGAGGCCAAGCACGAGCCGGGCGCCGAGGCGTTCGGGGCCGGCGGCGATCCCTGCGTCATCCTCTCGGCCCCTCTGAAGGCGAAGACCCGTTACGTGAAACTCGCGGTGAAGAAAGCGGCCGACGCAAGCCGGATTCTCCTGGGCGAGGTCGAAGTGACCGCGCCCGGCCCGGCCGCGCCGAAGACCGAGGAGCGTCGTTTTCCGCCCCGGCCCATGCACATCAAGAAGACGCTCGACGACGCCCTGCTGGCTGCCGGGGTCGAGTTCCTCTATAGCTGCTACCCCAGCGATGTGCTCCGCGACGCGTCGGGCAACCCGTGCGGCATCGTGATGGCCAACCGCGCCGGTCGCCAGGCGGTCGTGGCCAAGACGATCATCGACGCGACCGACCGCGGCACGGTGGCCCGGCTGGCCGGGGCTTCGTTCCGCCCGTTCCCGGCCGGCATGCACACCTTCCAGCGCGTGGTCATCGGCGGCGAGCCGCGCCAGGCCGAGGGGATGACCGTGCGCGAAATCCAGCCGCCGTTTCGCGGGCCGTATCCGAATCGCGCGAACACCTCCAGCGGCGTGTTCCGCATCTTCGAGTACACGCTGCGCCTGCCCATGAAGGACGATTCGTTCGGCTCGTGGGCGGCGGCCGACCAGAAGGCCCGCGCGATGACCTACCACCCCGAGCAGCAGTTCACCTCGGACGTGCTCTTCACGGTCCCGCCCGACCCGGTTCATGGAATCGAGACGGCGGCCGAGGGTCAGGCGGTCGGGTCGCTGCCTTTGGGCGCCTTCCGGCCCAAGGGCGTGGCGCGGTTGTACGTGCTCAGCGGGGCGGCCGATGTGACCCGCGCCCAGGCCGGCACGCTTTTGCGGCCCGTCTTCTTGATCGATCTGGGGGCACGGATCGGCGCGGCCGCCGCCGCGGAGGCGAAGAAACTGCCGGTGCCGTCGGGGGTGAAACTGCCGGGCCAAGAGGCCCCGGCGCCGGCCTCGCCCGGCGACGTGCGCGAGTCGCTCGTGGGTGTGCGACCGGTCCAATCGCTTCCCGCGGTGCCTCAGGACTCCCGTTCCCTTCCCGTGCTCGGTCGCTACGACGTGGTCGTGATCGGCGGCGGCACGGCCGGGGCGCCGGCCGGCATCGGCGCGGCCCGGCAAGGGGCCCGCACCCTGGTGGTCGAGTACCTCTCGGGTCTGGGCGGCGTGGGCACGACCGGGGCGATCTCGTCGTATTACTGGGGCAACCGCTCGGGCTTCACCAAGGAGGTGGCCGGCGGCGCGACTACGTGGATCATCGAGCGGAAGTGCGAATGGTACCGCGGGGAACTCGAAAAGGCCGGGGCCGACGTCTGGTTCGGCGGCATCGGTTGCGGGGCCCTGGTCGACGGCAGCCATGTGACCGGCGCGGTCGTGGCCACGCCGCAAGGGCGCGGCGTCGTGCTGGCCAAGGTCGTCATCGACGCCACCGGCAATGCCGATATCGCCGCGCCGGCCGGCGCTGCTTGCGTCTATACCGACCACACCGAGTTCGCCATGCAGGGCACCGGCCTGCCCCCGAGGCAACTGGGCGCCAGCTACACGAACACCGACTTCACGATCGTCGACGAGACCGACATGGTCGATCTCTGGCACGTCTTCTTGAAGGCCAAGGACAAGTACCCCAGCGCCTTCGACCAGGGGCAACTCGTCGATACGCGCGAGCGGCGGCGCATCGACGGCGACTTCACCATGTCGCTGTTGGACCAGATGAACGGCCGCACCTATCCCGATACCGTGGTGCGCGCCTATAGCAACTTCGACTCGCACGGGTACACGGTCGATCCGTACCTGATGCTCGAACATCCCGAACACAAGGGCGTCTACGTCAACGTGCCCTACCGCTGCTTGCTGCCGAAGAACCTCGAAGGGCTCTTGGTGGGGGGCATCGGCATGAGCGTGCATCGCGACGCCCTGCCGCTGGTCCGCATGCAGCCCGACATCCAGAACCAGGGCTACGCGGCGGGCGTGGCCGCGGCGATGGCCGTCAAGAACGGCGTTCCCCCGCGCCGGATCGACGTGCGTGCCCTCCAGAAACACCTTGTCGAGATCGGCAATCTGCCCGAGAGCGTGCTCTCGGACAAGGACTCGTACCCCTTGCCGCCCGAGAAGATCGCCGACGCGGTGAAGCGGTTCGGCGCCGCCGAGGGGCAAGGCGCGGCCGTGGTCCTGGCCCACCCCCAAGAGGCCCTGCCGCTGGTCAAGGAGGCCTATCGCGCGGCCGACGGCAAGGCCAAACTGGCCTACGCGAAGCTGTTGGCCGTGCTCGGCGACGCGACCGGGCTGGAAACGCTGGTGGCCGAGGTCGAGCGGACGCCGGGTTGGGACACGGGCTGGAACTACCGCGGCATGGGCCAGTTCGGCTCGGCGATGAGCCCTTTGGACAACCTCCTGGTCATCCTCGGCAGGACGCGCAAGCCCGAGGCCGTGCCCGCAATCGTGGCGAAGCTCAAGCTGCTTAAGGCCGAAAGCGAGTTTTCGCACCACCGTGCCGCGGCGCTGGCGCTGGAGTTGATCGGCCACCCCAGCGCCGCGCGCCCGCTGGCCGAACACCTCGCCAAGCCGGGAATGACCGGCTTCGCCCACACGACGCTCGATCGGTCGCGCAAGCTCGATGCGGGCGGGGACACCAATTCGGTGGTCACTCGGCGCGATTCGCTCCGCGAGTTGCTGGTGGCCCGGGCCCTGTATCGTTGCGGCGATTACGAAGGACGGGGCAAGAAGATCCTCCAGGAGTACACCCAGGACCTTCGCGGCCACCTCGCCCGCCATGCCCAGGCCGTGCTCAACGAGCCGCGCAAGACGGGCAGCCCGAACCCCTAGGGCGCCGCGCGACAACACACCCGAAGCGGAACAGCCCCATTTTCGCGCTCCTTCGCCGCGAAAGTGGGGGCAGTCCCGGGAGGAATCGAACATGCGCCGGACTCGATGGTTCGCCACCGCGGTTCTGTGGCTGCTGGCCTGCGCCCCGTCGCCGGCAGGGGATCTTCCGGCCGCGCCGAAGCGCGTGCCCGTGATCGACTGCACCGACCTCTACCATCCGCACCAGGACGTGGGCGACAACTTCGACCTGATCGCGGCCTATGCCCTGCCCGAGGTGGATCTGCGTGCGGTCATTCTCGACGTGACCGAACCGTATCGGCACGCGGTGGCGCATCACGAGAACCCGGCGTACCGCGACCCGACCGGCCCGCGCGACCCGGGCTTCATCCCCGTGCTCCAGTTGAACTATCTGTTTGGCCGGAACGTACCCTGCGGCACGGCGCCCTTTGCCCGGATGAAGTCGCCGGCGGACAAGATGCTCGATGCACCGCGGTTCCAGCAGTTCGGCATCGACCTCATGCTCCAAGTGCTGCGCCAGAGCGAGGCGAAGGTCGAGATCGTCTCGTTCGGCTCGTGCCGGCCGGTGGCCGTGGCCTACAACCGCGAGCCGGCGCTGGTGCGTGCGAAGGTCCGCCGGGTCCACGTGTGCGCGGGCGCGTCGTCGCCCGACTATCTCGAATGGAACGTGATGCTCGATCCCCACGCGATGGTCTGCTTGTTGCGGTCCGACCTGCCGATCGCGCTGTACCCGTGCGCCACCAAGGACGGCCCCTTCGCCTACGGGCCGCACAACGGTTTCTGGAAACTTCCCGACCTGCGATTCGTCGAACGCATGGACCCGCGCCTGAAAAGCTACCTGGCGTTCGCGTTCAGCCGGTCGGCGCGCATGGACTTTCTTCGCTTCGTCGAGGAGCCGCCCCCGGAGGACATTCTCAAGCAGGTGTATCCGAAGCCGCACAACGTGTGGGAGACGGCCGTGTGGGCTCAAGTGGCCGACCGCTGTCTGGTGCGCCGCGCCGAGGGCGCATGCCGCCTCGTGCCGCGGAGCGAAGTGCGTCGGGACGATCGGGTACTCCCGAACGAATTGCGTCCCTGCCGGCTGGAAGTGCGCGACGACGGCCTGTTCCGTTTCGAACGGACCGAGGGGCCCACGAACGTCTTCATCTACGACCGCGGCGATCCCGTCGAGAACGAGAAAGCGATGCGCGAGGCGCTACCGGAACTGTACGTGGGGTTCCGCACACGGTAGGGGCCGGCGGCGAGAACCGGGCAGGTTTTCTAGCCGTAGTGAGTGGGGGATGGACATCCTGGCGAGTTAGTCCCGCGCCCCGTTGCCGCGCAAGAGATCTGAAGTTCTGGCCTGCTCGGTCTGAAGGGTCTTCGCGGCAAGGTCTTGCGCTTGGGCGCCGGTCTTGCGTGAAACACCGCTTTAGGGCGATCCGACGGTTTACCCGGTCTATGCCACCTTTAGCAGCGATCGCTACCCCGATAGCGTGTTTCGGGCAGGAAATCCCGTGAGGGTGGGGGTATGATGGTCGAAAAGGCCGATCGGCTGGTAGAATTTCCCGATGGCCGCTTTCGACGATGACTGCCGCGCCCTGTTGCGCGCCGCACGCAATGCCGATCGTGCCCGCCCATGAAGCTGACCGACGACCGCAACCTGAGGGGCCTCGCTGCCCGGTATACGCGCCGACAAGTTCGGCAGTTGACCGAGCAGATCGAGGGGATCCGGGCGGCCGAGGACATCGAGTTCGTGCATCGAGCGCGGGTGGCGTTGCGGCGGCTTCGGACGGCCTTGTCGGTCTTTGCCGAGGTGTTCGGCGCCGATCGGGTCAAGGCGTGGCGCAAGGCATTGCGCCGCACGGCGCGCGACCTGGGCGACGCCCGCGATAAAGACGTCCAGATCGAGTACGTGCGGGCGATGTTGGCGGGGAACTGCGACCCCGCGGCGGTGCTGGGGATCGCCCGGGTGCTGGTCCGGTGGGAGAAGAAGCGCGAATCGCTCCAGCCGGTGGTTCTCCGCTCGTTGCGGCGG